>CANNUR010000126.1 GCA_947523045.1 uncultured Prosthecobacter sp. | reverse complement strand
CTCTCGCCGGTGCCCGCGTGCTTGTGCTGGGCATTATGAGGTTGAGCGTTGCGGCCAGCAGGTGTTTCGTATCCGGTGTCCCAAGCCCCATGGCGTTGCCGCTTGACTTGAGAAGAAGATGCCAGGACACTGCGCTTGTCACTCCAGAGTGATTCTTCTGCCGGAGGCGCTTTCTCCGGTTTTGGTGGATGGACAAGCAGAAAGTAAGCAAATGAGCCAGATTGCATCATTCACCGTTTTGAAGGCATCTGACGTGCCACGACTCGGATTTTGGTCGAAGCCCAAGCCACGTCTTTTTCGCAAACCTGAGTGCAGGTTTGAGGAACTTCTGAAGCCCTATGTGCTTAGGGAACGAGTTTTTGAAGAAGCCGATGGATCTTATGTGGCCTTGGCGTTCGCTTGGCTTGAATCCTTAGACAAGAGCTTCTCGAAAGAAGCTGATCCCGTTATCGGCACTGTGAGGAAGAATCTCGGAGGAAGTCACTGGTTGCTGAAGTTTGCGGATCAGCGGTTGCTTGCATTGTGCAGCAAACCTCTCGCTGAGAGTGAACGGACCTCTTTTATGGGAAAATTCGGGGTGGAAAACGAAGGGAAAGTAGATTGGGACTCGGTCGACGCAGCGAGGCTTTTCCTTTGCGATCGGTTGTCAGAGTTGAAGCCAGACGAAGCGCTGCTCATCTCCATCGGGTAAATGCCATATACCACATGCATGCCCTGCAAAAATCAGCTTCTAAGCCTGCCCGAGCCTGAATATAAAATGGTGCGCGGGGGTATTGAATGCGAGTGCGAAAATGAAGACCGAAGTCACCCAGGAAGGCGACCTGCTTTGTCGTCTGGCATCAGGTTGTGGATGGACTGATCAAGATGGCATCACTTGGCGCTTCTCATGGCCTTTTGCCAAAATCGCCATCTTCACCAACCGAATGGAGGTACGGCTACTCAAGG
This sequence comes from uncultured Prosthecobacter sp., assembly GCA_947523045.1. Classification (GTDB taxonomy): domain Bacteria; phylum Verrucomicrobiota; class Verrucomicrobiia; order Verrucomicrobiales; family Verrucomicrobiaceae; genus Prosthecobacter. The sequence continues at coordinate 7,215 of CANNUR010000126.1, read as the reverse complement.
AAAGGCACTCCATTGAAATCGCTGATTTGACTCAGGTGTCCTTCAAGGAAGCCGTCTGGCCATTTCCAGCGAGTTCGCTGAGCTTTTGCTACAAAGCTTCCAAGCAGCCGAGAATCGACAAATTTTTTTTGTGGAAACGGCAGGGCAGAGCGCTGAAGTCTCAGCTAACAGCGCATCATTGGCCGATCACGGATTCGCCTGTCAACGGAGTCGATCTTTGACAGGAAGGATCAAGCCAAGCACCACGCGGGATCTCTAGCGCGGGTGTTAGCAGGATTTTGACTGGGAGGTGGTGGAGCGTGGGTTTTCTGGCATCACCTTCCAAGCCCCAGTCTTTTTGGCCGCAAAAGAGCGCAAGGAACCCAAGGATTCCGGAAGCCTGTCTTTGGCGTTCTTTGCGTTCCTTTGTGGCGAAGGTCACGCCAAAACTCATTCCTCAAAGTAGTCCGAATCGGCGCTTGAGGTGAAGGGTGCGCACAGGAACTGATGGCAAGGACGGATCCTGCTTGGGGGCTTTCTGCTGGGGTCAGCAGGCTGAGTGTCTGCGAGGTTCGATGGTAGAAACAGCATCTCCAAGGGGGCGAAAGTGACAAACGGGTGGGGTAAACGGTGGGGCGAAGGCCATTCACTAGAAAATGCATCTTCTGAGAGGCTAAATGCGAATGCTGCATCGAATGATCTTGATTTTTCAATACGGATCAGCCACTCTGCATCCCAGAAGGATCAAAATCATGAATCTGTCCTCGCTGGTTCGGTTTCATCGCAGGGCTGCGGGCTTGTCGCAGCTCGAGCTTGCGGCACTGGCCAATGTCAGTCGCAAGGTCGTGCAAAGCCTGGAAGCGGGGGGGCAGCAGGTCTCCTGGGACAAGCTGCGGGCCGTGCTGAACGTCCTGAATGTGTCGCTCCAGCCCAGCGGCCCTCTGATTGCGCAATGGCAGGAAAGCATCGGCCAACACGAGTTACAACCATGATCCCTGCTCCACCAGAGACGGTCACGCCCGGGCTGAGGGCCGTGATCCTGCAGCGGGGCCTCCTCGCGGGACACCTCGAGTCGCTCGGCGGCGGTGCCTGGCGTTTCGTCTATGAACCCGGTTACGCGGGGCCGCCGGTGTCGCTGGGCCTGCCGGTCCGGGCGGAGCCCTACGCGTTCGCCACGTTTCCGCCGTTCCTGGACGGCCTGCTTCCGGAGGGAGCCCAGCTTGAGGCCCTGCTACGGCGGCGCAAGATCGACCGACGGGATGTCTACCGACAATTGATCGCGGTCGGACGGGACTTGGTCGGGTCGCTTCAGGTGCTGGAGGAGGACGAAGGATGAATCGCTGCCCCATCACCCTGGAGGCGATTCCCGAGGGGCATTGCTACAGCCGGGCCGGTCTCAAGCGACTCGACCCGCGCCTGCGGGATCTGCAACCCCTGCCCTACACGCAGGCGCAGCAATTGGAGGAAGCGGCGGCCCGGGCCGACAAAATGTCGGTGCAGGGGGTGCAGCCCAAGCTCAGCGCCGTCCTGCGGGTCAAGCAAGGCCGATACGAGGTTGTTGACCGTGGCGGGCGTTTTATCCTCAAACCCTGTCCGCCTGAATGGCCGGAAGTGCCGGCGAACGAGGCCCTGACGATGACGCTGGCCGGTCTTGCTGGCATTGAGGTGCCGGTACATGGCCTAGTGGCAGCGACCGACGCCTCCTGGGTCTATTTCATTCGGCGCTTTGACCGCGCTGGACAGGGCGAGCGCCTGCCCCTGGAGGACGGGGCGCAATTGCTGGGACAGACTCGTGACACGAAGTACGACAGCTCGCTGGAGCAGGTGGTTGGCATGATTGACCGTTTCTGCACGTTCCCGGTGATCGAGAAGCGCAAGCTGATGCAGCGGGTCTGGTTTGGCTTTCTCACGGGCAACGAGGACATGCACCTGAAGAACTGGTCGCTTCTCAGTCGCGATGGGCGGATCGCCCTGAGTCCCGCGTACGATTTGCTCAACACGAGTGTCGTTCTGAAAAACCCGCAGGAAGAGTCTGCCCTGCCCATTCGGGGGAGGAAGCGCAACCTCAATCGCAGCGACCTGCTCGACTACCTTGCCGTGGAACGTTGTGGACTGCCACCCGACTTGGTGCGGGCTGACCTGAGTCAGCTGTTGGCGCAGGCGGAGGCCGAGTGGCCTGGCTGGATTCAGCGCAGCTTTTTAAGTGAGCCGAAGCGTGAGGCTTACCTGCACCTGGTGCGCGAGCGAGTGGCCCGGCTGCGCGGCGAGAGGATGGATTAGGGCGGGGAAAGCCTCGTTGGAACCTGCAGCCGCAGCAGGCTGCGGCGGTGGAAGCGGCAGCAGGGCTGCCGCAGTCTATGAACGTGGGACTGCTGTCAGGAAGGCCGCCAGGTCTCGCCCGGCCGGGCTCAGCCCTGTTTCAGGGTGTTGGCGCCCTCGTCGATGAGGTGCCAGAACTGTTTCGACTGGCTGAGGGCGTCGTCCTCGCCGCCGCCGGGCAGGTTGCTGCGGTAGAGGAAGTCGGCCAGGGTGTTCTTGTGCAGGACGCGGTGGACGCGCACGTGGCCGTCGGCGAGGGCGAAGTAGATGCGGTGATCGCCGGCGCGGCAGCGGTACAGCTTTTTGCCGGCGCGATCGAGCACGCCGAAGCGCTTGGCGAGCAGCTCAGGCTCGAGATCGCCCGGCTGGATGTTCAGGGCCTCGAGCAACTGGAACTGAATCTGCGTGGGCAGCCGCGACAGCTCGGCGGCGCTGATTTCGTTGAAGACGATCTGGATCACGCCGGCACCTAGCGCGCATTTTCCGCACTTGTCCACTCTGGCTTGTTGGAACTGCGCGGCGGGTTCAGGGCCCGCGCTCTAGAGTCGCCCTGGTGGCGGTGCGACTCGGCAGGGAAATCGATCAGGGGACGTCGCCTTGGCACAAAAAACCCCGCGCCGCCGGGAGGGCGACGCGGGGAATTCTGCGGGCGGACCGATCAGGAGATCGTCGGCAGCTCGAAGCCGCTGGCGTAGTCACCCATGGCGATCTTGTTGGCCTCGTCGGCGAACTCGCCGACGAATTTCTCGGTGGCCGGATCGAACTCCAGCCACGGACCGACGGCAGGCAGGTCCTTGGTGAGGTCGATCTTGTTGGCCTCGAGGTTGGCGAAGAAGTCGGTCAGGGTGTCCTGGGCGGCCTTGCTGGCGCTCAGGCGTTCCTTGACCTCGCCGGTGCTCAGCTTCTTGCCGAGGCGGTAGGAGACGTTGGCCATGTGGGCGAGGGCGGCGGCGTGATGTCCGTGGGCCACGTGCAGCACGTCCTTGGTGATCTTGCCGGCGCGGACCGACTCAATGAAATTGAGCATGTGGTCGGGGCCGTCCTGGAAGTTGTCGAACTTCTCGATGGCCTTGCCGTCGTTGTCATAGGCCTTCGACTCGGCGACGAAGCCGCCTTCGCAGTGGATGACGTTGCCGATGCGCGGGGCGGCGGTCTTGCCGTTGATGCGGAAGACCGGCTCGAAGCCCTTCGTCCAGTTCATGTCCTTCATCGGCAGGCCGCGGTTGTCGAACAGCAGCGGCGCGTTGCCGGGGTAGTCGTAGTAGGCCATCTGGTTGTTGGCGGTCTGGCCGTCGTCATCATAGCCCCAGCGGCCGCCGAAGCTCATGACGCGGATCGGCAGGCGGTCCGGGTTGCCGAGCGCCCAGCGGGCGACGTCGAGCTGGTGTGGGCCCTGGTTGCCGATGTCGCCGTTGCCGTAGGCCCACTGCCAGTGCCAGTCGTAGTGGAACTTCGTGCGGTTGACCGGCAGCTCGGTGCGCGGGGCGGACCAGAGTTTGTAATCGACCGTGGCGGGCGGGGCGACCGGGGCGGCGACCTTGCCGATGCTTTGGCGGGCCTTGAAGTTGATGCCGCGGCTCATCGTGACCTTGCCGATGTGACCGGCCTTGACCCATTCCATGGCGGCGGCCCAGCCGAGGTCGGAGCGGCGCTGCATGCCGTGCTGGGTGACCAGGCCCTTCTTGGCGGCGATGGCGGCGGCTTCGACGAGTTTGCGGCCTTCCCAGATGTTGTGGGAGACCGGCTTCTCGACGTAGACGTGCTTGCCGTTGGCGAGGCCGGTGAGGGCGATGAGGGTGTGGCTGTGGTTCGGGGTGGCGATGGTGATGGCGTCGATGTCCGGATCGGCGCAGCACTCGCGGAAGTCCTTGTAGGCCTTCACCTTGATGTCCTTCTTGGCGAGTTCGGCGACCTTCTTGTCGAGCACTTCGCTGTCGACGTCGCAGAGGGCGACGAGGCGGACGCCCTTGATCTTCAGCAGGCTGCTGATGTGGCCGGAACCGCGGGACTTGAAGCCGATGACCGCGACGCGGACATCGCCGTTGGCGCCGATGGGTTTGGCCCAGGTGGGCAGGGTGGCGAGACCGGCGGCGCCGGCGAGCGTGCCGCGCAGGAAGGTGCGGCGGCTGGTTTGGGTGGTGTTCATAAGGAAGAGCGGTGGAGGGTTGGGACGCGCGGGTTCGGACCCGAGCGACGCGGATTCATCCCAGCCTAGCAAAAACGCCACAGAAGGGGCAACCTTTCTTGGCGGTGGGTGCCGAAAAGTGGTGCTTTTGTGCCGCCAAGCTCTCACTGCAGCCGGCGCAGGGCCTCGCGGATGAGTCGGTCGGCCGACGACGCGGGGTCAAAACCGGGCTGGCGCAGCAGGTCGGCGACGGCCTTCTGGGCTTCGGCCTGCTTGAAGCCGAGGGCGATCAGGCCGAGCACGGCATCGGAGACGGCCTCCTGGCGCGGGTCATGGGTGCCGCGGGCGGCCTCGGCGGCCTGCCAGGCATCGACGACGCCGACCTTGTCCTTGAGTTCAAGCACGATGCGTTCGGCGGTTTTTTTGCCGACCCCCTTGATGCGCGCCAGGGCGGCGGTGTCGTTGCGGATGACCGCGTCCTTGAAGGCGGGCACCGGCAGGCCGCTGAGCACCGACAGCGCCATCTTCGGGCCGATGCCGGAGACGCGGTCCATGAGCAGGCGGAAGAGATCGCGTTCCTCGCCGCTGAAAAAGCCGAACAGCAGGTGCTCGTGTTCCGTCACATGGTGATGCGTCAACAGCGTCACCTCGCCACCCTGCTGCGGCAGGCGGTCAAAGGTCGACAGCGGGATGTTCACCGCGTAGCCGACGCCGCCGACATCGAGCACGGCCTGGTGGGGCATGGCGGCGACGATTTTTCCACGCAGGAATGCGATCATGCCTTGATGAAGGCCGGAGGCATGGTAAGTGCAAGAGGTTTGATGGACCGGCCGGCCCGCGGTCCCGCGACGGGCCAGGCGGTCATGGACCGGCTCTGCGGAATCGTTACTGGCATGAAACCCCGTCACCTTCTCTTCCTGCTCTGTGCCGCCGTGCTGTCGGCGCAGGAGGCGGCGCCGCGTCGCCCGGAGTTGCTGCTGTTGCTGCCGGAGCCGCGCGTGCTCGGCACCGAGCTGTCGATCCGACCCGACGGCGCCCGCGACACCGTGTTCTCGCCCGCCCGCGAAATCGCCGAGACACCCGGCATCCGCACCTACACGAAGGAGGAATTTCAAAAACTGGGGGTCAGCGTCGACACCTTTGCCGAGCGCGCGCGCGCGGCGGCCGACCGGCTGCTGGCCACGATTCAGCCGGATCTGGTCAAGGATGCCGAGGGGCGCGTTCGCTACGCGGTGTATCGCAGCGACCTGCCGCTGATGGCCAGCCTGGTCACCGCGCCGTCGCTGCCGGTCACCTTCGAAAAGCTGTTCGGTGCCGAGATCTGGGTGGCCTTGCCCGACCGTCATTCACTGTTTGTCTTTCCCGCCAATCCCGATGCGCTGCAGGAGTTCAGCACCGACTTGGCGGAGCGCTACCGTGCCGATGCTCATGCCGCCAGTCCGGAGATTTTCACCCTGAAAAAGGGCGAGGCGCCGAAGGTGCTGGGCAGCTTTGGCGGCTCCTGAGGTGGCCGGCAGGGCCACTGCCTCAGGCGGCCGGCAACCACAGGGTGAAGGTGCTGCCGGCGCCAAGTTCGCTCGTCACCTCGATGTCGCCGCCGTGGGCTTCGGCGATCGCCTTGCAGATGGCCAGGCCGAGGCCGGCACCGCCGCTGCCGCGGTGGCGCGAGGGATCGGCGCGGTAAAAGCGCTCGAAGAGATGGGGCAGATGCTCGGCGGCGATGCCGGAGCCCGGATCGGCGACACTCACCCAAACACGCTGGTCCGTCTGACCGCTGGCCACGGTGACCGTGCTGCCCGCCGGCGAGTGGCGGAGGGCGTTGCTGAGAAAATTCGTGACGACCTGGCCGAGGCGGTCGGGGTCGCCCAGGCAGGGGGCGGGTTCGAGCTGGCGCTGCAGGGTGAGGCCGCGTTCCTCGGCCAGGCCCTCGACGAGGGCGGCGCTGTCTGAGGCAACGGCAGCGAGATCGACCGGCTGTTTTTCCAGGCCGGCGGCATCGGCGTCGAGCTGGGCGAGTTCGAGCAGGGGCTCGATCAGGCCGTTCATGCGTTCGGCGGCGCGCCGGCAGGTCTGCAGGGCATCGCGGTACTCCTCGGGGCTGCGTTCGCGCTGCAGGGCCAGTTGGGTCTGCGAGAGCATGACGGTGACCGGCGTGCGCAGTTCGTGGGCGGCCTCGGCGGTGAAGCGCGCCTGCTGGTCGAAGGCCTGGCGCAGGCGGGCAAAGGTGGCGTTGAGCACGGTGGCCAGGCGGCCCAGCTCGGTTTCGGTGGCGGCGACCTCAATGCGCTGGTTGAGGTGGCCGGCGGAGAGGTTGGCGGCGGTGTCGCTGATGGTTTGAATGGGTCGCAGGGCGCGCCCGGTCAGCCAGCCGCCACCGAGCATGCCGAGCAGCCAGATGCCGGCGACGAGGCTGGCCAACTGCAGGGTGGTGCGCCGGTTGGCGGCCGCTTCGGCGGTGACGGCGCGGCCGACGAGGACGATTTCGCCGCGTGGTGTGGCTGCCGCCAGTTCACGTCCGGGCCGGCCATCGGCCAGGGTCAGGTTCTCGCCATGTGGCGTCAGCGGCTGACTGGCGGCCAGCCCGGGCCGGGGGCGGCCGGCCGAGGTGGCATCGCTGGCGCGCAGGGGGGTGCCCTCACGACTCCAGATGACGAACCAACCGGCGTTTGCCGTCGCCCATTCACGCAGGGATGTTTCCTGCGGGGCACGCGGGCCGCTGGCGTTCCAGGCGTCCTCGGGCAGGGGGAAAAAGTCTTCGAGGGTTGGCTCGCGCGGAGCGCCGGGCGGTCCGG
>CANNUR010000125.1 GCA_947523045.1 uncultured Prosthecobacter sp. | reverse complement strand
CCCATTCGACGACACGCGCCTGCCAGCACAGCGCCAGCACCGGCAGCACAACGATGCCGCGCAGCAGCAGGTCGAGCCCGCCGTTCAGGCCGGCGAGGTAGACGTTCGTCAGCGTCTCCCGCCAGGTGTAGGCCCGCAGGCCGCGGAAGTGGGTGACCCCCACCTCGAGCAGGATCGCCCCGAGGATGATCGGCACCGAGATGAGCAGGAGCAGTTGTTCGCGAAAGAGTTCCATCCAGAGACAGGCTTGGGGGCAGCCGCGAACTTGGCCCGAACAGCCCCGGCTGTCCAGTTAGGATCGGGTGAGTGAGGCGCCAAACGTCCCCTTGGGAAAACGCACCGATTCATTCATTTCCCGAATGAAGTCAGTCCTGAAAACGAAGTCCAAAAGTGGGTTTCTGTTGCGTAAAAAGTTTGCTTGTGTATTGCTATGAGCAATCATGGAAGCCCTGCATTTCGAGTGGGACCCGCGCAAGGCTGCGAGCAATCTCGCCAAACACGGCGTCTCTTTCGAGGAAGCCCAAACGGTCTTTCATGATGAACTGGCCTTGGTCATTCCAGACCCGGACCACTCTGCGACTGAAGAGCGCTTCATTCTCCTTGGACGCAGCTTTCATTTACGGATGCTCGTGGTTGTGCACTGCTTCCGCGCCAGCGGCGCCTCCATTCGCATCATCTCCGCGCGCCGCGCGGGAACCCGTGAACAACAGCCTTACTGGAACCCACCCTCATGAGAAAAGCCTACGACTTCAGCCAGGGCCGACGCAATCCGTACGCGAAGCGGTTGAAAAAGCCGGTGACCCTGAGGCTCCAACCCGAAATCATCGACCACTTCAAGTCCTTGTCGGGCGAAACCGGCATCCCCTACCAGAATCTCATCAACCTCTACCTGCTCGACTGCGCCCAGCAGGGCCGTCGGCTCAACCTGCAGTGGAAGAAGGGGTGATCGAGAGGCGTGGGGTGGCTCGAGCGCCTGAGCCAGGGCGCGCTGTCAACCGCGCCACCTTTCGCTCCTAGTTCAAGGCTTCCAAGCTCTTGACGTCCATGAAAGGCATCTCCCTTGGTGTGAGAACGGGTTTCGTCAGCACCTTGTTCTGGGGGCTGCTCATGTCCGGGGTCGTTCCCGTCGCCTCATCTGGGCCTCGCGTGTGGTCATACGCAAGGCTCACGCACCAGTGCTCATCCAGCCAGTAGGTCACGGATTGGGAGCCGCCCGTTCCGCTCATCATGAGGGGAGACTTCGGGTGGGGTGGCAACAGCTTTTCCACTTCCACCCGCGGCATGCCAACGGTCACCTTGGCCACCTGACTGCGCCAGGGGTCGGGATCAGCCCCGTGGCGCGAATCGCAGCCGACAACAAGGCAGCAGAGAGTGGCTGCCAGAATCCGTGCTGTTGTTTTCATGGTCTCTTCATCGAGACTTGGTGGCTGCGGGCTGAGCGGGGCCACCTGAGACGAAGTACCATATGCCGGGTAGTCGCACTTCAATGTTGAAAGTAATTTCCTCAGCAACTGACTCAGAACAATTCATACTCAATACCCGCCTTCATATAGAGCTCCTCCCACGAATCCTTGTTGGAGCAGAGCTTCAGGGCGTCCTTAAGCTTTTTATTATTCTCTGTCCGAGTTGTAGTCATCAGTGCGGAACGTTGCAAAAGCATCGCCTCTATTGCCTCTACGCCAAGTCCTTCCTCATTTATGCGATTCAGAATGTATCGCGCGGTCTCTGTGACGCGATACAGATGGTCATTCGTCCTGTCGCGCCTATTTGCGACCTTGGCATCCTTTGTGATGCCGATGATGCATTTTTTAACTTTAGGCATTCCGTGCGTTATGACTCCACCACCCCACAGTGGAAGGGTATTATGTGAGCCATCAAAGAATTTCGCTGACCTGTGTAAAATATTTGCTGCTAGGCGTAGCTTTTTCTTTTGGAGTTCATTCAGATCGTCAATGGATAGGAGAGTCATAAGGTGATCAAAAAGAACGCTGAGTTAAGCCGCGAAGCGGCTTCGGATTGAATGAATTGTTAGGTTGCGCCTGCGCCATGCTGGGAAAAGTACTCCACGATCTCCGAGATGTCCGTGCCAGCGCCCCCGCGCTGAGTTGCAGAGACATGCTTGAGCTGATGAAGCACTGCATGGAATGGAACAACCGTTATGCCGTGGCTTGCGATGAGCGAAAGCTCAAGTGGCTCGCGCACGACAGCGTGCACAAAGATGTAACGCCACGAAAGACCGGGCCAAGCCCGATCCCTTGCCGCAACCTTGCCCCGAGATTTGAACTTTTTTTCGACCCAAGCGGCAACGCTGCTTTGAAGCATTGCCTCGGGCCTGGCCTTCGCGCTGGTCTTGGATTTTGCGAAACCAGCCACGTGCTCTTTTGTGATTGGCGTGATATAGCCAACTGGCCTAAAGCTAGCCTGCACCTCAACATGGCATGCCTCCAAACCGCTGGAGCTAGGGCGAACACCGAGCAAGTCAATCTCCGAAACGCCGTCTTTGAGGCCGCGCACGGTGAAGTAGCCCTGTCGGTTGAGCCATTCATCAACAAGTGTTTCAGCTAAGAATGCCATCTGGTGCGCAACGTTTGAGGCCTAGCACCCGCTACCGGGTGCGCTCCTCCGCTTCTGGTTGAGGTTTATCGCCACCCTGCGAGTTCGACTCGGAGCGGGTAGCGGGTTGTCCAGCGCCGCGTTGTTGTTCTGCTTGTTTTTCTTCGGTGCGGACTGCAGGAAGTTCGGATTCCGTCAATGGATTCTTCGGCTTCGGAAACAGCTTCTTGAGCTTTTCTGCACTGGCTTCGTCCAAAGTGAATATCCAATCCTTCCAGTATAGGGTTCGGCAATTGATCGTGAGCATCCCTGACTCGGTTTCGCCCGTCCGCAGTGTTCCTCCGAGGAATCCGTGAGTAAAATGGTATCGAGAGATATAGGGAGTTCTGGCTATGTCCTCATGTTCCATCTTCTTGAGGAAGCGCGCTGTGCTCAAGGCGCCCGAAATCACCTTCAATTCGCCTTCGTCGAAGCGCTTGTGCTGCGTCTTCTCCCTGAACTCCATCAGGCTCACTACCAAATCGTAAACCTCTGCGATATTCATCTGCGGCGGCTTTGGATCGACTCCATCCTCAGCAAGCGCCAATGAATTGAGCGCGGCCATGACCATGATCGCGATGATTCGCAGTTTCATTTTTCAGCAGAACGTTTGAAGTGTGGCACGGCGGGAAAAAGGCGTCCAAAGCGAAGCGAACTAAAGGCGTTGTCCGCCGTTGCCAACACTGACTTGTTCTTCTTTGTTCTTGGGGGTGGCTTTGGCTGTGCGGTCATAAACGCTGTGATGTGCACAAAACTACTCAAACTCGACGGTGCCGAAGATGACACCATCCTGCTTACTGTAAGCGTAAATACAAGGCCACTTCTCGACAGTGCGAAAGAACCGAAAGTCTGGTGAACGCCCATGCCACCACCAGGCCACCCGCCACCAAAGTGGACTGGACCCCGGAGGCTCAATGGAGGTGACAGAGGGCACTCTCTCCAGCCATGCGACCTCCTCTGGAGTGACTATCGCCTGATAGTAGAGGGTCTGATCCACGAACCCAACTCCCTCGGCATACATCTCCCCTGAAGCTGGGTAGAATCCGATGTCCTTCAGGCTGGTGTCACCATCACCAGGGTGGACCTTGGCTGCGTGGCGAGTATATGCGATCCAAGCCACTGCCAGTAGGACGAGTGAGATGGAAATCGCCAAGAGCCATCGCATCAATCTCTTCATTTGGACGGGTGACGTTGCTTCTTGGCCGAACAGTATCATTCAGCCGCCTTGTGTCGGAATTGTTCGGACACACAGAGGCTTTGTACGGTCAAAGGCCGCCCGGATGGGCAGACTTCGCCCCTGAAATTCTTGCATGAAATAAGGATCTTTCATGCGGGAATTCCCGTCAAGAAAAAGCGGAGGCCTGACTGTCGGGTTTCAGACCGAGAGGAGAATCCGAGGCCCGGGGTGGAGCGCATTTCCGATTGCACCATCCACCCTCCTCGAACCGCCACGCGGTTCCGTCATGCAGCCCAGGCATGGGCCGTCGCGGCCTCGCCTGGGGCCTGCGCCCACCCCTGCACATTGGCCGCCGTGGACCCCAGCGGGGTCCCGTCAGGGGGAGGCGACCCGTTCCAACCCGACGGAACCCCTGCAGGGTTCTCGGTTCACTGGATTGGGGGGCATTCAACATCCCAGGGAAGCGCTCGCTGCGCTTGGCATCCCTGGGCTGCATGATGCAAGCCCGGTAGGCTTGTCGGACGGCTCACCGCCCTCGACTCTTGGCCCCGTGCTCGATTTCCTCAGGATCAGCGTCTCATCAGCGGTTCACCTCACGTTGGCCAAGCGGTCAGGTCGGGAACACGGGGTCACTGCCCCCGCCCACAGAGGGAACCACGGCGCCGGCGCAGCGGCGCCCTACCCCTTGCCCTTTTGCCTCCGCCCCACTGGCCGCCCGACCGAGACCGCCCGACCGAGACCGCCCAGCCGAGGGCCAGCCAGCATCAAGACGCAAACGCTTGGCAAGACCTTGGCGCCTTTGCGCCTTGGCGTGAGCCCCACTCTCCACTCCACCCACCCGAACGCCGGTTGACGCCCGGCTGGCTTCCGCCATGGTGCGGGCGCTTTTCCGACCATGAAACCCACCCTTCTCATTCTCGCTGCCGGCATGGGCAGTCGCTACGGCGGCCTCAAGCAACTCGACGCCATGGGCCCGAGCGGCGAGGTCGTGCTCGACTACTCGGTGTTCGACGCCATCCGCGCCGGCTTCGGCAAGGTCGTCTTTGTCATCCGCCGCGATTTCGAGGAGCAGTTCCGCACCCAGATCGGCGCCCGCTTTGGCGACCGCATCCAGGTCGAGTATGCCTTTCAGGACCTGAACGACCTGCCGGCCGGCTTCCGCGTGCCCGAGGGCCGCACGAAACCCTGGGGTACCGCCCACGCCGTGCTCGCCGCGGAAGCGGTTGTGCACGAACCCTTCCTGATGATCAACGCCGACGACTTCTACGGCGAGGACGCCTTCCGCAAGATCGCCGCCGACCTCGTCGAGCCGCGCCCGGCCGACGGCAAGAGCCACTACTCGATGGTCGGGTTCTACCTGAAGAACACCCTGTCCGAGCATGGCAGCGTCGCCCGCGGCGTCTGCACCCGCGGCCCGGACGGCCAGCTGGCCTCGGTCACCGAGATGACCAAGATCTTCAAGACCGCCAGCGGCGCCGAGAACCGCGAGACCGACCCGCCCGTCGCCCTGACCGGCGAGGAGGTGGTGTCGATGAACTTCTTCGGCTTCACCCCCGACATCTTCGGCCACCTGCGCGCGGCCTTCACCGACTTCCTGCAGGCGAACGCCGGCGACCTCAAGGCCGAGTGCTACGTGCCGAAGGTGGTCGATCAGCTGATCCAGACCGGCAAGGCGGACGTGCGCGTGCTGGAATCGAACGACTCCTGGTTCGGCGTCACCTACCCCGAGGACAAGGCGGACGTCGTCGCCAGCATCCGCGCCCTGGTCGCCGCCGGCCGTTACCCCCAGAACCTCTGGGCTTGAACGGACTGCATTTCCGCGCTGGACAAGGTTTCTCGTTTGTGAAACGATTTTGTCTGAAATGCCGCCCCCGCCCGGCCGGTGCCGCGTGAGGGTGACCTGATCCTGCTGCCACGTGCCTGCCACCCCGACCCATCCCCGCCCGGAAACGCCCGCGAAGGAGGCGCTGCGCGACGACTTCCTGCGGACCCTGCGCTGCATGATCCTGTCGCGCACCCTCGAGGAGCGACTCGCCAGCCTGTACCGCGCCGGCGGTCGCATCGTCGGCGGGGTCTACCTCGGCCGCGGCCAGGAGGCCTTCAGCGCCGCCGCCGGCATCCACCTGCGCAAGGGCCACGACGTTTACGGCCCGCTGATCCGCGATCAGGCCGGCCGCATCGCCTACGGCGAACCGGTGCTCGACACCCTGCGCACCTACCTCGGCGCCGTCACCGGACCGATGCGCGGTCGCGACGGCAACATCCACCGCGGTCGCCCGCGCGAGGGCTACCTGGCGATGATTTCCCACCTCGGCAGCCTGGTTTCGGTCGTCGCCGGCACCCTTTTTGCCCGGCGCCTCAAGGGCACGCTCGGAGACAGCGTCGGCGCCACCAGCATCGGCGACGGCGGCACCTCGACCGGCGCCTTCCACGAGGGGCTGAACCTCGCCGCCGTGGAAAAACTGCCGCTGGTGGTCAGCATCGCCAACAACCAGTTCGCCTACTCCACCCCGACCGCCCGCCAGTATGCCTGCGAGCACCTCGCCGACCGTGCCATCGGTTACGGGGTCGAGGGCTACCGCGTCGACGGCACCGATCTCTACGAAACGCTGTCGGTCTTCCGCACCGCCTTCGCCCGCGCCCGCGCCGGTCACGGTCCGCAGATGGTCGTCGGCACCCTGCTCCGCCTCGGCGGCCACGGCGAGCACGACGACGCCTCGTACATCCCCGACACCGCCCGCCACCAGCATGAGGGGCGCGACTGTCTGGAGGTCGCCAAGCAGCGCGCCAGGGACGAAGGCTGGGCCGATGACGCCCTCTTCCGCAGTTGGGAAGAGGAGGCACGCCGCGAGGTCGACGCCGCCCAGGCCCAGGCGGGCCGTGAACCGGCACCCGATCCCTACCGCGAAAACTGGCAGGCCCTCGCCACCGCCGCCCTTGTCGAGGGCCAGAACGAATGAGCATCACCTACCTCGAAGCCATCCGCGAGGCGCAGTTTGAGGCGCTCCGCACCAACCCGGACGTCTTCCTCTACGGCCAGGACATCTCCACCTTCGGCGGCGCCTTCAAGGCCACCAAGAACCTTGGCCGCGAGTTCCCCGGCCGCGTGTTCGACGCACCGATCAGCGAGGACGCCATGATCGGCCTCGCCGTCGGCGCCGCCATCGAGGGCGCGCGCCCGATCATCGAGATGCAGTTCGCCGACTTCTCGTCGGTCGGCTTCAACCAGATCGTCAACCAGGCGGCGACCCTCTACTGGCGCACCCAGACCCCCTGCCCGATCACGATCCGCCTGCCCAGCGGCGGCACGGCCGGCAGCGGCCCCTTCCACAGCCAGAGCATGGAGAGCATCTATGCCCACTACCCCGGCCTGGTCATCCTGACGCCGGCCACCGTGGAAGACGCCTACTGGATGCTGCTCGACAGCGTCCAGCTCGATGACCCGGTCATCTTCTGCGAGCACAAGTTCCTCTACCGCTGGCTGAAGGCGAAGTCCATCAACGGCGACCATCTGCCCATCGGCCAGGCGCGCATCACCCGCCCCGGCAAGCACGCCACCGTCGTCGCCTACAGCGCGATGGTCCACGAAGCGGTGCGCGCCGCCGAACGCCTGCAGCAGGACGGCTGGGAAATCGAGGTCGTCGATCTGCGCTCAGTGAAACCGCTCGACCTCGACACGGTTCTCGCCTCGGTCGCCCGCACCGGCCGCTTGCTCGCGCTGGGCGAGGCATTCCCGTGGGGCGGCGTGACGGCGGAGGTCGTTTCCCGCGTCACCGAGGAAGGATTCCACCTGCTCGACGCGCCGCCGCAGCGGCTCAACGCCCGCGACACCCCGGTTCCCTACCACCCGAAACTCTGGGCCGCCCACCGCCCGACCCCGGAATCCATCTGCGAAGCCCTCCGCAAACTCCTTTCCTTCTGATTTCAGCATTTCAGATTTTCCGAATTTCAGCTTTTCTCCCAAAATGCCCACCGTCCCCATCCTCATGCCGCAGCTCGGCGAGTCCATCGCCGAGGCCACCATCGTCCGCCTCGGCGTGGCGGTCGGCGATGTCGTCCGCACCGATCAGGAAATCATCGAGGTGGAAACCAACAAGGCGGTCATGGGCGTGACCACCCTGTGTGACGGCGTGGTTTCGGAAATTCGCGTCCAGGAAGGCGTCTCCTACTCGGTCGGCACGCTGCTCGGCCTGCTCGACGTGACCGAGGAGGAAATCGCCCGCACCGGCGTGGAGTCGCTGGAAGCCATTGAGGCCAAGCGCGCCGCCAGCCACGCCGCCGACACCCCGCAGGCCGAGGCCAACCTGCATTTCGCGCTCGACGACGACGACTACGAGGAAGCGCCCGCCGTCGTCCCCAGCGTGAAAGGCCTGCCGGTGCCCACCGGCGTGCTCGGCGCGCACTATATTTCGCCGCGAATGCGCGCCCGCATGGACGACCTCGGGATCCGCGAGGATGACATCTCCGCCATCGTCGGCACCGGCGCGGGCGGCCGCGTCACCGTGGAGGATTTGGA
>CANNUR010000124.1 GCA_947523045.1 uncultured Prosthecobacter sp. | reverse complement strand
GGCGAGCTGGCCGTAGCCGTACACGCCGCTGTCGTTGAGTTCGACCACCAGGACCTTCTTGAACTTGGCGAACAGGCCGTCGATCCTGGCCGGCATCGGGTGCAGGTGGCGCAGGTTGACCGAGCCGACCTTGTGGCCTTCGGCGCGCAAGCGGTTGACGCTCTCCTTGATGGGACCGTAGCTGCTGCCCCAGCCCACCAGGAGGACATCGCCCTCCTGCTCGCCGTAGATCTCCGGCAGCGGCAGTTTTTCCGCCAGCGCAACCAGCTTGTTGCGGCGCTTGTCGGTCATGCGCTGGTGCATCTTCGGGTTGCCGCTCGGGTGACCCCACTCGTCGTGCTCCAGGCCGGTGACATGCGGGTAGCGACCGCCGAGCATCTTGGCTCCGGGCGGGGCGTGACGGGTGATCTGGTCGAGCGGGTACGGCTTGAAGTCCTCGGGCCGGTCGGACAGGTCGAGCACGGGGTCGACCCAGTGCTTGTCGAGATCGGGCTCGGTGAAGGCCTCAATGCGGCTGCTCAGGGCCTGGTCGCTGAGGATGATGACCGGGCAGGAGTACTCGCGGGCGAGTTTGCCGGCCTCAAGGGCGATGTAGAAGCAGTCCTCGACATCCTGCGGCGCGAGCACGATGCGCGGGCAGTCGCCATGGCTGCCGTAGATGGCCTGCAGCAGGTCGGACTGTTCGACGCTGGTCGGCAGGCCGGTCGACGGACCGCCGCGCTGGACGTTGATGGCGATGAGCGGCAGCTCGGCCATGCTGGCGTAGCTGAGCGCCTCCATCTTCAGGCTCAGGCCGGGGCCGGAGCTGCCGGTGACGGCGAGGTGGCCGGCGTAGGCGGCGCCGATGGTGATCGAGACCGCGGCCAGCTCGTCCTCGGCCTGCACGTAGATGCCGCCGTATTTCGGCAACTCGCTGCGCAGCTGCTCCATGATCGGCGACCACGGCGTGATCGGGTAGGCGGCGCCGAAGCGGACGCCGGCGCAGATCAGGCCCATGGTCATGAGAGTGTTGCCGTCGGTGCTCAGGCGGTGCTCGTCCTTGTGCTCGCCCTCGTCGAAGTGGAAGCTGCCGATGTCGCCGATCGGATAGGCGTAGCCGGCATCGAAGGCGAGCATGGCGTTGCGCAGCACGCTCTCGTCCTTCTTGCCGAACTGGCGGGCGATGATGCCGGTCAGCTTTTCGCGGTCGAGCTGGAACACGGCGGTGAGCAGGCCGAGCACGAACATGTTCTTGCCACGGTCGCGGGCGCTGCCGCCGATGGCCTCGATGGTGGCGCTGTTGATCGGGATGCCGATGTGATGGATGTTGCGCTCGGTCTTGACCTCGGTCACCTCGCCGGAGTCATAGATGCAGATGCCGCCGTCGCGCAGGGCGTGCAGGTGATCGTTGTAGCTGTGCTGGTAAAAGGCCACCAGCACGTCGCTCTCGTCGCCCGGGTGCAGGACCTCGCCCGAGCCGAGGTGGAGCTGGAAGATCGACGGACCACCGGAGATGGTGGAGGGAATCGTCATGTAGGTCATGACGTCCTTGGCAGTGCGGCCGGCCAGACGGGCGAGGAAGCCGCCGATGGACTGAATGCCGTCCTGGGAGTTGCCGGCCAGACGAATGACCGCGTTGCGAAGCGTCTTGGTGTCGGACGCCGAGGGGCTGGTGGTGGTGGACATGGAGGGAAGCCGAACCAACGGCCGGTCGGGCCGCTGTTTTTCCGGTTTCTCGCAAGTAGCCGCGCCGCCCCTGCGGTCAAGTCAATCCTCGCACCCGCCGCGGGATTTGCCGGGGACCGCTTTGCGGCTGGACAAGATGCGGGCCAAACCGCCAAGATTGGTGGGGCAAGTGCGCTCGACAACTGGCACGAAAGCCGCGTAGCTGCCCGCAACCACCCTCCCACGAACGATGCCCACGAAGTCCGCCTCCAAACCGCTGAGCAAAAACGTCCACCTGCTGCGCTGGGTGAAAAAGATGGCCGCCCTCTGCAAACCCGACCACATCCACTGGGTCGACGGCAGCAAGGCCGAGTATGACCGCCTCTGCGACCAGTTGGTCGACGCCGGCACCTTCACCCGCCTCAACGCCAAGAAGTGGCCCGGCTGCTTCCTCGCCCGCTCCGATGTCAGCGACGTCGCCCGCGTCGAGGACCGCACCTTCATCTGCTCGCAGGCCCAGGACGGCGCCGGACCGACAAACAACTGGATGAACCCCTTCGAGATGAAGGCGAAGCTGCGCGGCCTGTTCAACGGCTGCATGCGCGGCCGCACGATGTACGTGCTCGCCTTCAGCATGGGCCCGCCCGACTCGCCGATGGCGCAGATCGGCGTGCAGCTCACCGACTCGCCCTACGTGGTCGTCAGCATGCGCATCATGGCGCGCATCGGCAAAAAGATCTTCCACCTGATCGACACCACCAAGAAGCGTGTCGTGCCCTGCATGCATACGGTCGGCGCGCCGCTGAAGAAGGGCCAGAAGGACGTGCCCTGGCCCTGCAACAAGGAGAAGTACATCGTTCACTTCCCGGAAACCCGCGAGATTTGGAGCTACGGCTCCGGCTACGGCGGCAATGCCCTGCTCGGCAAAAAATGCTTCGCCCTGCGCATCGCCTCCGCCATGGCACGCGACGAGGGCTGGCTGGCCGAGCACATGCTCATCCTCGGCGTCGAAAATCCGAAGGGCGAAAAGACCTACGTCGCCGCCGCCTTCCCCTCCGCCTGCGGCAAGACCAACTTCGCCATGCTCATCCCGCCGGAGCACCACCAGAAACAGGGCTGGAAGGTGTCGACCGTCGGCGACGACATCGCCTGGCTCAAACCCGGCCCCGATGGCCGCCTGTACGCCATCAACCCTGAGGCCGGCTACTTCGGCGTCGCCCCTGGCACCAGCGAGCACACCAATCCAAGCGCCATGAAGGCGCTGGCGCGCAACACCATCTTCACCAACGTCGCCCTCACCCCCGACGGCGGCGTCTGGTGGGAAGGCATGACCGAGAAGCCGCCGGCCAAGTGCATTGACTGGCAGGGCAACCAGTGGACACCGGAGATCGCCCGCGAAAAGGGAGTCAAGGCCGCGCACGCAAACTCGCGCTTCACCGCCCCGGCAGGGCAGTGTCCGACCATCGATCCCGACTGGGAAAAGCCCGAGGGCGTGCCGATCTCCGGCATCATCTTCGGAGGACGCCGCGCCTCGACCATGCCGCTTGTCTATCAGGCCTTCAACTGGAGCTCCGGCGTGTACATGGGCGCCACCATGGGCAGTGAAATGACCGCCGCCGCCGCCGGCACCATCGGCAAGGTACGACGCGACCCCATGGCCATGCTGCCCTTCTGCGGCTACCACATGGGCGACTACTTCCGCCACTGGCTGTCCATGCAGCGCCGCCTCACCGAGACGCCCCGCATCTTCCACGTGAACTGGTTCCGCAAGGATGCCGACGGCAACTTCCTGTGGCCGGGCTTTGGCGACAACATGCGCGTGCTGCAGTGGATCGTTGAACGCTGCAGCGGCCGCGCCCTCGCCAAGGAGACACCGGCCGGCTGGATGCCGCACTACGAAGACATCGACTGGACCGGCCTCAACTTCAGCAAGGCGGCCTTCGACGAACTGCAGCGCTTCGACCGCGAGGCCTGGCGCCAGGAAGTACTCTCGCACGAGGAACTCTTCATCGACCTCAAGACGCACCTGCCCAAGGAGCTGATCTACGAGCGCGAGCTGCTCATCTGCCGGATGTAAATCCGCGCCCGCCGCCCCTCACTTCGCCGCCGCCTCACGGGCTTCCAGAGCCTTGATGCGTTCGGCGGTGAGCGGGTGGGTGGAAAAGGCCTCGCCGGTTTTCCCCAGGTCAAAGCCCTCGGGATCAATGCGCTGGAGAAGATTGCTCAGCGGCGCCACACCCCACCCCTGCGCGATCAGGTAATCCGCCGCGCCCAGGTCCGCCTCACGCTCAAAGGCACGCGAGTAACCGCTCTGGGCCAGCAGCGCCGGCAGCGCCGAGCCCATGCCGGCGACGGTGGAGACATCGCCGGTCATCAGCGTCCAGATCAGAAAGACCGCCGAGTTCTGCAGCACGTTGCGCAGGCCGTGCTGTTCGCGCACGTGGACGATTTCATGGGCGAGCACCCCGAAGATTTCATGATCGTGCTCCGCCTGCTCGACGAGTTCATCGGTGACGCAGACCAGGCCGTCAGGCAGGGCGAAGGCATTGGGAAAGGGCGCATGAAAAAACTTCAGCCGGTAGTCGCGCCCGCTGTCGGGATCCATGGCGTCGGCCATGCGTGCAAACTGCGCGGCGATCGCCTCGCGCCGCGCCTCGGGCAGCTCGCTGGCCTCAAAATCGAACAGCGTCTCAAAGGCCAGCATCGCCTGCTCGGTCGCCAGGCGCGCCACCTCCTGTGGCAGGCGCAGGGCGATCTGCTTGGCCGCCGCCGGCAGTGCCCACAGATAAAGCACCGCCATCGTGGCCAGCAGAAACAGCACCGCGGCCGCCACCCAGCGCCAGCGCGACTCCAAAGTGTGCACCCAGTGCAGGCCGGAGCTGCGCCGCTGCTGCTTTTCCCAAGCAGCCAGCGCTGCCACCTCGGTCACCTCGATGCGGGCGCCGTCGGGCAGCGTGAAATGCCGGGCCATGCTCCCGAGCGGTTCCGACAGCGGACAGTCGGCCAGTCGCTCGACGCGTTGCACGCCCTCGCCAGTCACCGCCAGCTCGGTGTCGCCCAAGCGCAGCACGACCGCGACAGCGCAGGACGAAGCGGGCGGGTAGTAGGTGCCGTCGAGGAGCATGATCGCGCGGTTCAGAAGCCGATGTCAAAGTCGAACACATCCGCCCCGGCATCGCCCATCGCCGATTCCTCGGCAACAACACCGGCCGTCACGGCATCCAGGCTGCCGGCGCAGAGGAAGCGCGTGCGCTGCGCGCGGTAGCGCGCCATGCGGATCTTCACCCAGGGAATGAGCAGGCCGAGCGACAGCAGCACGGCGAGGCCGTTGCTGAAGTAGAGCCACATCAGGTCGCGCACCCGCACCCGGGATTCGAGTCGTCCGACCTCGCCCCAGTGGGTCGTGTTGAGGCAGTAGTTCTGCGTGCGCACCTGGTAGTAGATGAAGACGAAGAACATGAAAAGATAGCCGCCGAGACCGGCAACGATGACCACCGCCTCCATGCCGGGGGACAGCTTTTTCCGCTCGACAGTCGGGTCCGTTGCATCTGGATCGGCGGGTGCGTTCGACTCCACCTGGACCGCTGGCGCCTCATCTTGGCGGTTCATCAGGTTCAGCGTCGGCACGGCCAGACTGGCCAGCAGGGCCACCAGCACAAGCATGCCAACGATCTTCAGGAAGGTCTTGTAAAAGAACCCAGCGCTGCCTCGCATCGCCGCCTCCGCCTTCCCCCAGCCAAGGTTGCCGAGGAAGTACTTCCGCTGCCGAAACTGCACGTAGGGCCCGAGAATGCCGAGCGTCAAAGCGACCAGGATCGGCCAGCCAAAAAACACCGCGTAAGCTTCGCCCGTCGTGCCGCGAAAGCCAAAGCGGACATTGCGGTGCACGGTGTGATGGGCGCGAAAGCGCATCGCCTTGTGGATGAGCCAGGGGGCCAGCGCTGCGATGAGGAGTATCACCGCGATCGCCAGCGGCGGGAAGACCGCGCCGGCAACGCTGTACAGGATGAACAGGCCGCCGAAGATGAGGTTCCCCTTGAGGATGGCGATCGGGTTCGCGGTGAAATCGAAGGGCTTGCCGTCGAGCAGGGTGTTGCCGTGGAAATAGCGCCGCGTGCGCACCTTGGCCCAGGCGGCGTAGATGCCGAACGTCAGCACCGTCAGCACAACGTTGACGATCCAGATGCGGAAGAACTCGCCCGCGCGACCGCGGAACTCAAAGTCATAGGCCTGTTCCGGCCCGCCACTCACGGCCGGTGCGACGGCTGCCGCCGCCACCCCACCCGGCAACAGGTGTGCCGGCACCAGCCCCAGCGGCGTCCACGCCGGCAGATCCTGGCACCAGACCAGCGAGGCGCTGTTCAGCACACCCTGGGTTTCCAAATCACGCAGGGCTTCGGCAGTCACCGGACCGGTCTGCTCGCCATTGGTGGTATAAAACCATTTTTCCATAAAAAGGATTTATAGCGATACCTCAGCCTTTCTGGCAATGGCATTCCTGAGTCGGTCTCAGCCACCACCCGACAAGACCTCCTGCCTGCGAAGCCTCATCCGCCTCAACAACGAGGCCGCCATTCTCCCATGAGCAGTCTCTGCCCGGGTCAATCCTGCCGACACACGCCCTTGTCCTGCCGACACGCGCCTTTGTCCTGCCGACACACGCCCTTGTCCTGCCGACACACGCCCTTGTCCTGCCGACACACGCCTTTGTCCTGCCGACACGCGGGCCAATCCTGCCGATTTACGGGCTTCACCGCGTGTCTAACCCGCCGAGCACGTTGCTCCGCCCCCTGCACGGGGCAGTGACCGACCCAAATAATCCTGAACCGCAGTACGATCGGTTGGAAACCAATCCGCGCCACCGAGGACGGGTCACATGGTGGCACCAGGCGGATGCACCTTCTTGAAGCCACGGCGACACGGACTTCCCTTCCCCGAACTCACTGCTTGAGTTCACCGGGATGCATTCCACAGTTCCCCATACCGCTCATGCCGACCAAGATTCGCCAACCTCAACACGGATCCCTGATGGGGGATTTGTTCCCTGTTGAGGAGATTTTGGGCGACTCCTTGGAACAACTGAAAACAGCTTCCGTGGACGAGCGCGGTGCCATCTTCACCCGCATGGAGGTCGTCAACTTCATGCTCGATCTCACGGGATACACTCCGGAGCAGCCCCTGTGGCAAAGACGGCTGCTCGAACCCTCGTTTGGCGGCGGTGAGTTCCTGCTCGCAGCCATTGACCGCCTCCTCCTGGCTGCCCGTCGTCAGCGAGTGCTATCGCGCGAGTTGCTGGACGCCGTGCGCGGTGTTGAACTCCATCGAGAATCCTTTCATGACACGCGCAACAAACTGCTCGTCAGGCTGGAGGAAGAAGGTTTTTCGGACAACGAAGCTCAGTCACTGGTCGACTCCTGGCTCATCAACGGTGATTTTCTCCTGGAGGACTTGCCATCCTTCGACCTGATCGTTGGCAATCCCCCCTACGTTCGACAGGAACTCATTCCCGCCAAGGTGCTTGCCGTTTACCGGCAGCGCTACAAAACCCTTTTTGACCGGGCGGACCTCTATGTTCCCTTCATGGAGCACTCGCTGCAGTTGTTGAAACCGAACGGGCAGATGAGCTTTATTTGCTCGGACCGCTGGATGAAAAACCGCTACGGCGGCCCATTGCGCGCCATGATCGCTGCGGGCTACTCGCTCCGCTACTATGTGGACATGGTTGGCACGGATGCCTTTCAATCGGAAGTTGTGGCCTACCCGGCCATCACAGTGATCCAGCGGGGCCAGGCGAATCAACCCGCCCGTGTGGCGCACCGACCAGAAATCTCCACCGCTGCCTTGTCCCATCTCTACAAGACTCTTGTAGGCCCTTGTTCAGGCTTCAATGGCACAGTCACGGAGTTGCCGCATGCCCCAACGGGCGAAGATCCCTGGCTGCTGGAATCGGATGCCCTGCCTTCCCTCGCATTGGTCCGCCGTCTTGAAGCAACTTTCCCAACACTGGAGGAAGCAGGCTGCACGGTGGGCATCGGCGTGGCCACGGGTGCCGACAAAGTTTTCATCGGCCCCTATGACGAACTGGATGTCGAAGACGCACGCAAGCTACCTCTGGCAACCACGCGAGACATTCTGACAGGCAGCGTGCAATGGCGCGGCCTTGGGGTCATCAACCCCTATGAGGAGGACGGATCTCTCGCCTCGTTCGAACGCTACCCGCGCTTTGCTGCCTACCTGACCCAGCACCAGACCACCCTGCAAAAGCGCCACTGCGCCCAGCGCACCAACGGCACCTGGTATCGGACCATCGATCGCATCACCGCATCACTCACGCATCGCCCAAAACTGCTCATCCCCGACATCAAGGGCGAAGCCAACCTCGTGCTGGAAGAAGGCCACCTCTACCCACACCACAACCTCTACTACATCACCAGCGACACTTGGCCGTTGCCTGAACTCCACGCCGTTCTTCGGGCCGGCCTTGCTCGTTTGTTCGTCCGTGCTTACTCAACAAAGATGCGCGGCGGTTGCCTGCGTTTCCAAGCCCAGTATTTACGCCGAATTCGGCTCCCCCGCTGGAACACGATCGCCCCCCCCCATCGACAAGCCCTCAGCAAAGCCGTCATTGCCAGCAACGATGATGGGGTTCTTCATGCCCTTGCCCACA
>CANNUR010000123.1 GCA_947523045.1 uncultured Prosthecobacter sp. | reverse complement strand
GCCTTGTTTTCACCGATGGCCGGACCGACTGCCTGCGGGCGTGCGGCCTTGCCCTTGGGGGCGGCTTTCGCGGCCGCCTTGGCACCAGCTTTCGCGCCAGCCTTCGCTTTTGGAGCAGCCTTCGGCGCGGGGTTCGGGGTCTTGCCCTGAGGGTTGTTGGTCACCGGCTTCTCAATGCGCTGGGCATCGGAGGGGATGTTCGACTTCTCGAAGGGGATGACCTTGGCATCGGTCAGCGTTTTGATCCGGATGTCCTTGACAAAAACGCGGTTGGCATTGCCGCGATGCAGTTGAATCGCCAGCAGGCCCTCAAGCGCGCGGCCCTTCTCATCGTAGTCGGTCAGCTCGGAGGTGAGCTTGCCGTTGACCTGATGAATGAGGTGGTTGCCGCGGGCGATGATCGTGTATTCCTGCCACTGCGAGACATCGACCTGCACCGGGTCGCGCTCGGCGACCAGCCAGCGGCCACCCGCCGGGTCGAGCACGACGCTCTGGCTGTTGAGGCCGAAGATGCCGCGGCCCTTCTCCTCATAGGTCATCGCCGTGTGCTGCACCGCCGGATGGATGTCGCACTGGTAGCCGGTGATCGCCCAGGTGCCGAAACCCTCCAGCAGGCGGCTGCGGTACTGGATGCCGGAATTGTTGTCGCCCTCGACCCGCACCGTGGCGCGCAGTTCGAAGTCCTTCACCAGGCCGCCGCGCCAGATCAGGAAGGTGTTGTGCTCGGGGCTTTCCGGGCCGCTGCAGGTGCCGACGATGGCGCCGTCCTCAACCTTCCACAGTTTGGGGTCGCCCTCCCAGCCGGAGAGGTCGCGACCGTTGAACAACGGCGTGAAGCCATCCTGTCCGAAGACGGACAGTGGCAGGAGCAGGGCGCAGAGCGCGGGCAGAAGGGACAGTTTCATGCGGTGGGTTGGTGCGTTGTGTAACGTACGCACAGGCTTGGCTTTCCGGCAAAGGTTGTGTCGGATTTGGCAGGAGGGGGGAGTGATAAGGGAAAAGGGATAAGGGAAAAGGGGCCGCGCGCAGCCTTGCTGCCGCTTTCTCCAAGCCAGCCTTGCTGGCGCCACCACGGCGGCGAAGCCGCCAAGCTCTCCACCATCCTCCATCATCTTCCGCCTGCGTCGCAGCGGGCGGAAATTTCCGTGACCGCTGCCGAGCCCGGCGCGTTTGGCGCTTGGTGTGTGCCTTGCTTTGTCCATAGACTGCGCGCCTGATGTCTGCGGATCTCGATGTGCAGGAAGTCGTGCGCCGCGCCCGCGAGGGCGAGGCGGCAGCGGCGCGCTTGCTGGTCGAGCACCTGCACCCGCTGGTGCGTCGCTGGGTGCGCCACCACCTGCCGCGACGCGAGAGCGAGGAGGATCTGGTGCAGGAGGTGTTCCTCAAGCTGCTGCAGAAGCTCGACCGCTACCAGGAGCGTGCGGGCGTGCCGTTCGAGCACTGGGTGAGCCGGCTGACCGTGCGCACCTGCCTCGATGCCCTGCGCGCCGAACGCGCCCGCCCCGAGTGGCGACACGCCGACCTCGGCGAGGGCGAGCGTGCCTGGCTGGATTTCCTCGCCGACCCGCGCAGCACGGAGCCGGAGACCCGGCCCGAGGAGGCGCGCGCTTTGGTGCAGCGCCTGTTCGCCCAGCTCGCACCCGCCGAGCGGCTCGTCCTGACCCTGGTCGATCTCGAGGAACGCGGCACCGCCGAGGTCGCCGCGCTGACCGGCTGGAGCCGACCCATGGTCAAGATGCGCACCCTGCGCGCCCGCCGCAAACTCCATGCCCTCGCCCGTCGCCTGCTGCCGCCTGAATTCGATTCATGACCCTTCGCGGTTCTCGGTTCTTATCCCTTTTTCCTTATGCCTTCTCCCCTCCAACCCCGCTGGAGTCGCGTGCTCGACGCGGCCCGCCGCGCGCCGGCTGATCCGCCCGAACCCGCCCCGCTTGGCCTGGCCACGGCGGTGGTGGCGCGCTGGCGGGCGGCCCGATCCGAGCCGTTCGACGAATGGCTGGCGCTCTTCGGTCGCCGCGCCCTCTGCGCCTGCGCGCTGCTCTTCACCGTCAGTCTCGGCCTCGCCGGCTGGCAGGCCACTTCGGCCTCGCCGTTGACGGCCTGGATTGAAACCACCCTCGTCCCCGAACTGCCCCTGCCATGACAAGCCGCTTCAAAGCCGGTTGCCTGATCGCCCTCGCCGTCGTCATCGCCGGTGGTGCCGGCTTCATCCTCGGCGTGCTCTCCCACCAGACGTGGAAAAAGAAGAGCGGCTCGCCCGAATTCATCCGTTGGGCGGTGCTGCGCCAGATCCAGCAGTTGGAACCCGATGCCGACCAGCGGCTGCGCCTTGAAGCGGAGGTCGACCGTGCGCTCGACGAGCTGCAGGCCTGGCGACACGAGGCCGAGGTCCGCACCTGGGACATCATCGATCGCGCCGCGGATGCCGTCGCCGGCGAACTGACGCCGCAGCAGGCAACGCGCTGGCAGGATCTGCGGCCGAAGCGACCGCAGAAATTGCAAAAATCCGTGACCGAAGATTCCGCCACCCGTTAGACCCGTCGCCATGCTCTTCTCCACCGTCTTCACCTGGCTGCTCGTCGCCGCCGCCTTTGTCCTCGCCCTGCCGGCCCTGTGGATCCTTGCCGCCGGTCTCTGGCCCGACCGCACGCAGCGCCTGCGCCGCCTCGCCGAGCGCGGTTTGCTGCGCAGTTTCTTCTGCGGTCTGCCGGTGCTGATCGCCGGCATCGCGGTCATCTCGGTCCTGTCGAAACTGCCGAAGATGGGTGCGGTGGCCGCGCTGCTCGGCGGTGTCCTGCTCACCTGGGGCCTGCTCGGCGTCGGCGGCACGGCGGCGCTGCTCGGGGAGCGACTCTGGCCGCTGGCCGAACCCTGGCGCCAGGTCAAGCATGGCGGGCTGACCCTGGTCTGCGTTGCCCTGCTGCCAGTGGTCGGATGGTTTGTCCTGCTGCCCCTGCTCGCCGTCATCGGCGCCGGCCTGCAGGTGCGCGCGCTCTTCGGTGGCGGCAAGGTTTCCGCAGCTCCGCTCACCCCTCCCAGCGCATGAAGCCAACCCGCCGAGCCTGGCTGCGCGCCGTCGCCCTGGCCCCGGCGGCCCTCACCGGTTGCGACCGCCTCATCAGCGGCCTCAACCGCGAGTTCTTCGGCGAGGCCGTGCCCGAGCGGATGTCGCCGCCGTCCGGCGACGTCATCGATGCCGATTTCCACCTGCTCAGCCGCGCCGCCTTCGGCCCCCGGCCCGGCGATCTCGAACGCCTGCGCCGGATCGGGCACGCGGCTTGGCTCGAGGAGCAGCTGCAGCCGCAGCGGATCGACGACACCGCCTGCGACCTGCGCGCCGAACGCTTCGAAAGCCTCTACTTCAGCGCCGGCGACGCCTATGAATTCCGCAAGCCCGTGCTGCGCGACGAACTCACCCGCCACGCCCTGCTGCGCGCGGTGTACAGCCGGCGCCAGCTCTTCGAGGTCATGGTCGAGTTCTGGACCGACCACCTCAACATCGACCTCGAAAAGAGCGACTGCATCTACCTCAAGCCCAGCGACGACCGCGATGTCATCCGTCGCCATGCGCTCGGCAACTTCCGCGACCTCATCCGCGCCTCGGCGACCTCGCCGGCCATGCTGGTCTATCTCGACGGCGTCTCCAACAAGGTGCGCCGCGGCACCAAGGAGGTTCCCAACGAAAACTACGCGCGCGAGCTGCTCGAACTGCACACGCTTGGCGTCAACGGCGGTTACAGCCAGCAGGACGTGCTTGAGGCGGCGCGCTGCCTGAGCGGCTGGACCTTTGACCGCAAGCGCTTCTTCGCCCGCAACCCCTCCGCCGCCTTCTTCCGGCCCGACTGGCATGACGACGGCGAAAAAGTCGTGCTCGGCCGGCGCATCCCGGCGGGGCTCGGCGCCCGCGACCTTGACTGGTTGATCGACATCGTCTGCGCGCATCCCTCGACCGCCCGCTTCATCGCCACCAAGCTCTGCCGACGCTTCGTCAGCCTGGAGCCGCCGGAGTCCCTGGTCGCTCGTCTCGCCGCCGAGTTCGAGCGCAGCGGTGGCGAGATCCGGCCGCTGCTGCGGCTGATCTTCAGCTCGCCCGAGTTTGCCGCCAGTCGCGGCCAGTTGTTCAAGCGCCCCTTCAAGTTCCTCGTCTCCGCCCTGCGCGGCCTCGCTGCCGACACCCAGGCCGACAAACCCCTGCTCGAACCGCTGCAGCGCATGGGCCACGGCCTGTTTCAGTATCCGACGCCCGACGGTTATCCCGACGATGAACTGCCCTGGATGGGCACGCTGCTCTGGCGTTGGAACGTTGCCTTTGCGCTTGCTGAAAACCGTCAGCCCAGCGTTCGCATCGATCTCACCTCCCTGCGCCGCGCCCTCGACCCCGCCGGTTCCGATGCCTGGTTCCGCCATCTCGTCGGCCGCCGCCCCGATCCCACCGAGAAGGCCGCTCTGCAAAGCGACAGCGAAGCCGAACAGCTCGGCCTCCTCCTCGCCAGCCCCGCCTTTCAACGCTGTTGAACCGAGAACCGAGAATCCCCCATGCCTCCCCTCAAATTCAACATGCCCATGTCATCCACCTTCCAGATATTGCTGGGGGTGCTCTGGCTGCTTTACCTCGTCTGGTACTGGCGCACCCTGGTGCGGATCCTCTCAGCCAGCAAGTTCACCAGCGAGGACAAGATTCTATGGTTCCTCGTCATCACCCTCGCCCCCCTGATCGGCCTGATCACTTTCCAGGCCATGTGCCCCGCCCACGTCCTCAACACTCCCGAAACTTCCACCCACGACCTGAAATCGAATCTGTAGTCTGTCGTCCTCGGTTCAAGGTTCTCGGTTCGAGGTTGGAAATCTGAAATCTGAAATCTGAAATCTGAGATTTGTCCCATGCCCCTCACCCGCCGCTCCCTGATCTCCAAGCTCGCCCTCGCCGCCGCGCCGGGTCTGACGGCCGCGGACGCGCCGGTCGAGGAAGGACACACCCTCGTCCACGTCTTCCTGCGCGGCGGGGCCGACAGCCTCAACCTGCTCGTGCCGCATGCCGACGATCGCTACCATCGGCTGCGCCCCGGGCTGGCGATTCCGCAGCGCGACGTGATTCGCCTCGATGACCGCTACGGCCTGCACCCGGCCCTGCGCCCCTTGGAGGCGGCCTGGAAGGAGGGACGGTTTGGCGCGGTGCAGTCGGTCGGGGTCGACAACACCAGCGGCTCACACTTCGACTGCCAGGACCAGATGGAGCATGGCGATTCCATGCACGGCCCGCCCGCCGGAGGCGGCCGGCTCGGGCGCTTCCTGCGCCTGCAGGCCGGTGGCAGCGCGTCGGCCCTTGCCGCGGTGGCGGTCGGTCGCGTCCTGCCCGAGTGCCTGCGCGGTGCGCCGGCGGTCAGCGTGCTGGAAAAGCTCGATGACCTCGTCCTGCGACCCGGTCGCCAGGGCGACCCCGAGCGCGCGCGCCAGGCCCTGGCCACGCTCTACGGTGCCGAGGTCACCCTGCTCGGGCGACGCGGGGTTGAGACGATCGATCTCTTCGAGCGCGTGCGCGCCCTGCAGGGCCGCGGCGCGGCGCCCGAGAACGGCGCGGTTTATCCCACCGATCCCTTTGGCGACGGCCTGCGCGAGGTCGCCCGGCTCATCAAGGCTCAGGTCGGCCTGCGCGTCGCCTGCGTCGATCTGGGCGGCTGGGACACCCACTTCTTCCAGGGCGCCACCACCGGCCCGCAGGCCGAGCGGATTCGCGTGCTTGCCGAAGGCCTCGCCGCCTTCGATCTCGATCTGCGCGCGCGGCGGGGGCGCTACACCGTCATGGTCACCACCGAGTTCGGGCGTCGCCTCTATGAAAACGCCAGCCTCGGCACCGACCACGGCCGCGGTTTTGCTTTTCTGGCCCTGGGCGACCGCGTCCGCGGCGGCCGCGTGC
Organism: uncultured Prosthecobacter sp.; assembly: GCA_947523045.1. Taxonomy (GTDB): domain Bacteria; phylum Verrucomicrobiota; class Verrucomicrobiia; order Verrucomicrobiales; family Verrucomicrobiaceae; genus Prosthecobacter. Next base: position 2,452 of record CANNUR010000123.1, on the reverse strand, counting down.
TCGGCTCCTGGCCGATCCAGGCCGAGGAAGACCTCAACCTCAACACCCCCGGCCCGGGAGGCCTGCACGCCGAGACCGACTTCCGCCGCGTCTTCGCCGAAGTCCTGCGCTCCAGCTTTGATCTGAGTGCGGGTGACCTCGCCAAGGTCTTCCCCGGCGCGGAGCTTGGACCGGTCGGGTTGATGGGGGCGTAAACAAGCCCCCGGAGGGAGCGGGGGAGTGGTGACCTCGCTGACCTCACTAACCTCACTTGCGTTGTCGTCAACGCCGTCAATAAGGTCAGTCCGGTCCTTCACGGCAGTGGCATCAGGACTTCATTGAATTTCTTAATGATTTTGACCAATATGGCGTCGCATGCCAGAGGTGTTCGACAAACGCGGAGGCTTCCGGAAACTGCATAGCTTCACGCTGGCCACCCTCGTGCAACGCGAGACGCTGAGATTCTGCCGCCGCTTTCTCACCTTTGACCCCCGCCAGACAGGCGCCAAATGCTACGATCCCAAGGGTCGCCAATACGACCCGATGACCCAGGCGGCGCGCAGCGGCCACCAGAACATCATCGAAGGCTCGGAGCGGTCCGCCACTTCCAGGTCATTGAAACTGACTCGGTGCGAGCGCCCATAGCTCGATGTTGAGCATCATGAAGATCCCAAAACCGAGGAGGGAAAGAGGTGCATGGCCCGCGAGGCAACTGCGGAGGGCCGAAACCGCGATTGCCAATCCCCAAACGGCCGTTCCTGTGGCGGTCAGTGGGCTGTAGTCCATTCAAGAACCCTGGGAGGTATCGTGGCCGAGGTCAACCCCGCTACGCTCCCCACCTTAAACTTGAAACCTTCAACTTTAAACTCAGTCTTCACTCCCCGCCCTTCCACGCCCCCGGCGCATCGGTCCACTCGGTGAGGACCTGGCGCTGGGTGACCGGCCACCAAGTCTGGAGTTTGGCGGCGAGGCGGGCGACGAGGTCGGGGCGGTCCTTGGCGAGGTTGCGGTCCTCGTGGGGGTCGGCGAGCAGGTCAAAGAGCTGGGGGCGCTTTTCGGTGCGGGGGTGGCTGCTGGCGTAGCGGTCGAGCTTGCCGTCGTAGGTGAGCAGGAGCTTCCAGCGACCGTCGATGACCCAGCGGTAAAGCAGGGTGGCCTGGGGGTTGTTGAGTTCGGCGACGTCGTGCGCAAAGGTCTCGCCGAAGACGTCCTGGCGCGGCGTGGGGGCGCCGGACTTGAGGACGGGCAGCAGGTTGAGGCCGGGCAGGTTGGCGGGGATCTCGGCGCCGGCGGCGGCGAGGGCGGTGGGCACGATGTCGATGCTGGAGCAGAGCTGTTCGCCGCGTTTGCCGGGCTGGATGACGCCTTTCCAGGAGAAGAGGATGGGTTGGCGGGTGCCGCCCTCGTTGGCCGACTGCTTGGAGCGCGGGGCGTAACCCTGGCTGTTCGGGTCCTGAATCCAGCCGTTGTCGGCGACGTAGACAAAGAGGGTGTTCTCCATCTGGCCCTTCTCTTCAATGCGATCCATGAGCTGACCGCAGGTTTCGTCGAACCATTCGACCATGGCGTAGTAGCGGGCGACGTGGTCGGAGGCAATGCCCTTGGCCTTGTACTTCTGGAAGAGTCGGTCGGGCGGCGTGTGCGGGGTGTGCGGCATGAAGGGCGCATACCAGAGGAAGAAGGGCTTTTTCTCGGCGAGCGCGTGGTCGATGAAGCCGAAGACGGGCTCAAGGCCCTCGCGACCGATCTTGAGGCCGTCGTCGCCGTGGCGACCGCCGGGCTGGGGGAAGCCGCGGGTCATGGCATGGGTGAAGCCGGCGCGCTGGGGGGCGCCCTCCCACCACTTGCCGGACTGATGGCTGAGGTAACCCTGCTTGGCGAGCATCGCCGGCAGGGCTGGGTGCTCATAGAAGTGGTCGATCAACTGGCCGCGCAGGGCCTTGTAGGCCTCGGGTTCGCCACCGGCCTTGGCCTTGCCCTTGGCACCCTTGGCCTTGCCACCACCGGCCATGCCGGGCAGGGGTGAGGGATCGTTGCCGATGATCTTGCTCTGGTGGGCGTACAGGCCGTTGGCGAAGGTGGCGAGGGCGGGTCGGCAGAGGGCGGTGGGCACGTAGCCTCGGGTGAAGGCGGCGCTGGTGGCCTGGAGCCGGTCGATGTTCGGCGTCTCGATGTGCGGATGGCCCATGTAACCGTAGTCGGTCCAGGCGTGGTCGTCGGAGATGAGGAAGACGATGTTCGGCGGTGTGGCGGCGGCCAGCGAACCGGCAAGCAGGAGGAGGCTGAGGAAACGGATCATGGCGGTAGGCTCACGATAACGACGGTCAAGCACCGATCTACCCCGCAAAAAACGTGTCGCATCTGGCAAGGGGGATGATGGGAGATGGGAGATGGGAGATGGGAGATGGGAGATGGGAGATGGGAGATGGGAGATGGGAGATGGGAGATGGGAGATGGGAGATGGGAGATGGGA
>CANNUR010000122.1 GCA_947523045.1 uncultured Prosthecobacter sp. | reverse complement strand
GCCCTGGCGCAGCAGCGCGGCTGGAAGAAGGTGCTGCTGGTCACCTCGGCCTCACACATGCCGCGCGCCGCCGCCACCTTTGCCAAGACCGGCCTGCAGGTGGTGGCCGTGCCCTGCAGCTACGAAAGCAGCTTCAACCGCAGCGACGAGGTGCGCTGGTTCCATCTGCCTCATGCCGGCGGCTTTTTGCTCTACTCCGCCTGGCTGCACGAGGTGCTTGGCCTGGCCGTCTACCGCTGGCGCGGTTGGCTTTGAGTCAGATCGCTTTTTCCATCAGGAAATCGTCCATGGCGAAGCCGCTGCCGATGTCGGTGCAGACATCTTCCAGAAAAGCAAAGCCGGCGCGACGGTAGGCGCGGATCGCCACGGCATTGCGTTTGTTGACGCGCAGCTGCAGGCGCCGGGCGCCGAGTTCGCGCGCCCGCTGCGCCGTCCAGTCGAGCGCCACCGCGCCGAGCCCGAGCCCGTGCACGGCCGGCTGCAGGTAGAGCTTGTTGAGGAAGACGACATCGCTGCCGGGATAGAGTTCGAAGGACAGATAGCCCACCGGTCCGCGCGCCTCGGCCTCGACCAGGGCATACCAGACATCGCGCGCCGCCATCTCGCGCGCCATGGCATCAGGCTGATACCAGATGGTGAGCATGTAATCGATCTGCGCGTCGCTGAGGATGCCCGGGTAACAGGCGCGCCAGATGTCCCAGCCGAGACGCTGCACCACCGGCAGTTCCTCCGGACCGATGCGACGCACACGCGCCGCCGGTGCCAATCGCGCCTCGCGCCCCAGCTGGCGGCGGCACCACGCGAGGGTGTCCGACCAGACCTCAAGGTCATTCGCCGGCGACAACGCGCCGAGCTGGGCGGCAATCGTCGCGTGGTCAGGCTCAACCACGCCCTCCTCGCGGATTTGCTCGAGGTCGGGCGGAAACTCGTTCTCCGGCAAGATCTCCCGGGCCAGGTAGCCGCAGGCCCAGGCGCGCCAGGTGCGCAGGTCCTTGTGCGGCTCGACCATGCGGGTTGCCAGGTGCTGCCAGTGCCGGCGCGGGTTGCCCATGAACTGGCCGTCGGGCCGGTGCAGCATGAGCCAGGCGAGCGCCCGGTAGGGCAGCGGCCAGGTCTGCAGGATTGGCTCCGAGGCCGGCAGCGGCGCCGACAGCGCACGGTTGAGCATGAGGATCGCCTGCGCCGGCAGTCCCTCCTGCCAGAGGCTCTGCGCGCAGCAGTGGGCCGCCAGGTAAAAGTCCGGTCCGCGCGTCTTGCCAAAGACATTCATCTCCGCCGCCCGCCAGGGACGGTCGATCGGAGGCAGCAGCGGGTGCGGGGCGTTCATGGCAGGGCGTGGGTCTGAAACTTACGTCATCCGCGACACGCGGCCAGACGAAAAGGCGCGGGCGTGCAGCCATTTCAAATCTCAGATTTCAGATTGCAGAAGCGGGAGGCAAGCCCGCGTTGGGGCCACCGCCTTACAGCTTCGGCGGGGCCGGTTTGATCGGGGCCTGCTGGCCGCTGACGACGCCACGCGCCTTCGTCGGGCGCTTGTAGATCGTGTCGCCGCAGGCGATGAACAGCTCGCTGAGGTCCTTGCCACCGAAGCAGACATCATGGGCGGGTTTCGGGGTGGTGAGGATGAAGTTCACCCGACCCGCCTGATCGCAGACCTGGATGCCGAGCGAGGTGGCAACATACAGCCAGCCGTGGGTGTCGACGCAGAGGCCAGAGGCATTCAACCGTGAATTGCGTTCGTTACCATCTCGATCGAGTTGACAGAAACGCTGTGCATTCACCAGTTCCCCATCAGGTTGGAGACTCAAACAGCCGACATATTCACTGAGTGGACCACTGGTGAAATAGAGAACTGTCTGATCCGGCGAAAGCGTGATGGCGTTGGGTTGACTGCCGAACTCCGTCGCGCTGACGGGGAAGTCCATGGTCCTGCCATCGGGAGAGATTCCACGCATGATGTTTCCCGAACGCGATGTGAAAAAGCAAATGCCTGAGTGAGTGAAACATAGACGCTCAGGCTCCACCTCCATGCCATTGGCCAAACGAGCCCAAGACAACTCCTTGCCGACTCGTCTACCGTCATCATCCAGTCCCACAATGATCTGCTTTTCAGACGGCTCCCCCTGCTCGGAGACTCGTAGCGTCCCACCAGCATCGAAAGCAAGGCCCAGCGCGAAGGTTCGGTTGTCGGAAAACAAAGTCCAAGCTCCCGACGGAGTCACTTTGGAAACGATTCGACGCGACTCGGTGTGCGAGCCGTCGTTGCCGTTGATTGGCTTGTAGTTGCTGCTGGCAAACACATCGCCGCGACTGTTGGACGCGAGATGGAAGAGAACGCTGTGATCTCCATCTCCGAGGCCCATTTGCTGCCACTCCCCCGCCCCCACGACCTCATACCCGCGCCACTTCGACTCGCCCTTCGGGTTCGCCTTCACCTCAATATCCGTCTGCCAGTCGCGCCAGAGCCAGCGCAGCGCCTCGGGAAACACCTGGCTGGCGTGCTTTTGGTTGTGGCCGCCCTCGCCCCAGGCGTGGTTCACCTCGTAGCCGGCCCAGGCGAGGCTGCGCTCCATCATCTGGTTGGCCATCCACCAGTCGCCGCAGTACAGGTTGTTGTCGCCCGTGCCGCTCTGCAAAAACACGCGCAGGGGTTTCGGCTCGATCTTGCGCACCAGCACCGGCAGGCGGTCCGCCCCGCGGATGCCGACATAGGTGCCAACCCCGGTGAAAACCCGCCGGAAGCGGTCGGGCCGGTGCCAGGCGGTCATGAAGGCGCAGATGCCGCCGCTGCTGTTGCCGGCGATGGCCGCCTGATTCGGATCGGTGCTGAAGCGCAGACCGTGTTCCGCTTCAAGGGCAGGCAGGAATTCGTCGATCAGGAAACGGCTGTAGGTGTCGGTGACGCTGTCGTACTCGTAGCTGCGGTTGAAGCGCGGCAGGGCGTTGGCGTTCGCCGCCGGCACGACCCCGGGCTTGATGAAGACTCCCACCAGCGGCGGGATGACCTTTTGGGCGATGAGGTTGTCGAACACCACCGGCGCCTGGTAGATGACCCCGTCCTGAAAGACCATGAAGGGGGTCGGCTGGGTTTTGTCGAACCCGGCCGGCAGGTAAAGCTGATACTCGCGCACGGTGCCCGGGAAGACACTGTCTTTGTGGGCGGTGTAGCTGCCTTTGAGCTGTGTGCCCTTGGCGACGCCGGGCTGCGGTTGGGAGTCGGCGGTGAGCGGAAACTCCGGCTCGGCGGCGAGGGCGACGGTGGTGAGCAGGCAGAACAGGGCGACTTTCATCGCCTGAGCCTGCGTCGCCCTGCACCGACTGGCAAGCCTCGATGTGGCCCGTTATGCCGGCCCGGCATGAAAACCATGCTGCAATAGAATCTCGCAGCCCCGGCTTTCCGCCGTAATGAAGAACAACCATGCATTCACCCGAACACGACGTCCTCATCATCGGCGGCGGCCCCGCCGGCGCCTCGACCGCCGCCATCCTCGCCGAGCACGGCCGCAAGGTCCTCGTTCTGGAACGCGAAAAGTTCCCGCGCTACCACATCGGCGAATCGCTCATCCCCTTCACTTACGGCCCGCTCGAGCGCCTGGGCGTGATTCCAAAAATGAAGTCGTCCGGCTTCACCAAGAAGTTCAGCGTCAGCTTCGTCCAGCCCGACGGCCGCAAGTCGGTGCCGTTCTACTTTCACACCCGCTACGACGTCAACACCATCGCCCAGACCTGGCAGGTGACGCGGGCGGAGTTCGACGTCATGATGCTCGACAACGCCCGCGAGAAGGGCGCCGAGGTGCGCGAGGAAACGACGGTGACGAAGCTGCTCAAGAACGACAGTGGCCGGGTCATCGGTGTCGAGATCCAGGATCGTGAGGGACAGCGTCAGTCCTTGTTTGCCAAACTCGTCGTCGACGCCTCCGGCAAGGAGGCCTTTGCCTCGAACCGCGAGGGCTGGCGGGTCGGCGACCCCTACCTCAACAAGGTGGCGGTGTGGACCTACTACAAGGGCTCGAAGCGCGAGGCCGGCATGGATGAGGGGGCGACCACGATCGCCTTCGTGCCGGACAAGGGCTGGTTTTGGCACATCCCCCTGCACGACGACCGCGTCAGCGTTGGCATCGTGGCGGAGGGCAAGTACCTGACCCGCGGCGGTGTGCGCGACCCGAAGGAAATCTTCCAGCGCGAGATCGGCGAAAACCAATGGATCGAGGAGCACCTCGCCGCCGGCACCTGCGAGGGGGAATACTGGCTGACCAGCGAGTACTCGCGCCACTCCAAGTTCGGTGCCTCGCCCGGCCTGCTGCTGGTGGGCGACGCCTTTGCCTTCCTCGACCCGGTGTTCAGCAGCGGCGTCATGCTGGCGCTGAAGAGCGGCGTCATGGCCGGCGACGCCATTCACGCGGCCCTGGTGGCGAAGGACGTGTCGCCCGAGCGTTTTGCCGACTACGCCAGCCAACTGCGCGAGGGGGTCGAGAACATGCGCAAGCTGGTCTACGCCTTCTACAACCCCGACTTCTCCTTCAAGGACGTGGTCATGAAGTACCCCGAGATGGGCGGCACCATCACCGACTGCCTGTCGGGCGACGTCAACAAGGACTACAGCGAACTCTGGCAGTGCATCCGCGAGTTTTGCCCCCTGCCCGACGAACTGCCCTACGGCGCGCCGCTGGCGGCCTGAAAGATCTCAGATTTCAGATTCCAGAGGCCCCCGGGACACGGGCGGCACCGAGCAGGCAGCTTGACGACAGCCCCTGGGAGAGGCGCGTCGCCCACCGCACGGGCTCGGCTTTCTGGATTCCGAGCCTGAAATTTGAAATTTGAGATTTGAAAGCCGGCCGGCTTCCGGCCAAGGTCGGATCCCCATGTCCGACGCTGCCCCCGCCCCTGCCTCCCAGGATTTCATCCGTGAACTGATCGCCTCCGATCTGGCGCAGGGTCGCAACGACGGCTGGGTCATCACCCGTTTCCCGCCGGAGCCGAACGGTTACCTGCACATCGGCCACGCCAAGAGCATCTGCCTGAACTTCGGCCTCGCCCTCGAGCACGCGCCGAAGTCGCGCTGCCACCTGCGCTTCGATGACACCAACCCGACCAAGGAGGAGGTCGAGTACGTCGACTCGATCATGGAGGACGTGCGCTGGCTGGGATTCGACTGGGGCGAGCACCTCTACTACGCCAGCGACACCTTTGAAAAGCTGTATGGCTTCGCCGAGCAGCTCATCGGCAAGGGCCTGGCCTACGTCGACGACCAGACGCCGGACCAGATCCGCGCCAGCCGCGGCACCCTGACCGCGCCCGGCACCGACAGTCCCTTCCGCAACCGCAGTGCCGAGGAAAACCTCGACCTGTTCCGGCGCATGCGTGCGGGCGAGTTCAAGGAGGGCGAACGCGTCCTGCGGGCGAAGATCGACATGACCTCGCCGAACATGAACCTGCGCGATCCGGTCATCTATCGCATCCTGCACGCGCACCATCACCGGACCGGCGACGCCTGGTGCATCTACCCGATGTACGACTACGCGCATCCGCTGAGCGACGCCCTGGAGAGCATCACCCACAGCCTGTGCACCCTGGAGTTCGAGCATCACCGGCCGCTCTATGAGTGGCTGATCGCTCAGGTCGACGGTCTGCCCGGCCGCCCCTACCAGCGCGAGTTCGCCCGCCTCAACCTCAGCTACACGGTGATGAGCAAGCGCAAGCTGCTGCGCCTGGTCAAGGAGGGCTTCGTTTCCGGCTGGGACGACCCGCGCATGCCAACGATCAGCGGTATCCGCCGCCGCGGCTACACCCCGGCCGCCGTGCGCGCCTTCTGCAAAACCATCGGCCTGACCAAGTACAACTCGCTCACCGAACTCAACCTGCTCGAGCACTGCGTGCGCGAGGACCTCAACAAAACCGCCCGCCGCGCCTACGCGGTACTGCGACCGATCAAGGTCGTGCTGGAAAACTACCCCGAGGGCCAGGTCGAGGAGGTGGAACTCGTCAACAACCCCGAGAACCCCGACGAGGGCACCCGCCGCGTGCCGCTCAGCCGCGAGTTGTTCATCGATGCCGACGACTTCATGGAGACGCCGGTGCAGGGCTTCCACCGCCTGGTGCCCGGCGGCGAGGTGCGGCTCAAGTACGCCTTCTGCATCATCTGCCGCGAGGTCATCAAGGATGCCGAGGGCCGCATCGTCGAACTGCGCTGCACCTACGACGACGCCACCCGCCACGGCGCCAAGCCCGAGGGTCGGCCGAAACCCAAGGGCACGATCCACTGGGTCAGCGCCCCCCACGCCGCCGACGTCGAGGTGCGCCTCTACGACAAGCTGTTCACCGTCGAACAGCCCGACGAGGCCGCTGGCGAGGACGGCGATTTCACCCAGTTCCTCAATCCGCAGTCGGTCGAGACCCTGACCGCCAAGGCCGAGCCCGCCCTCGGCACGGCCGCCCCCGGCTCCCACTACCAGTTCGAGCGCGTCGGCTACTTCTTCGTCGATCCCAAGGACAGCCAGCCCGGCCGCCCGGTGTTCAACCGCACGGTCGCCCTCAAGGACGGCTTCACCAAGGGCAAGGCCTGATGGCGCCAAAAAATCCGGGATTGATTTCCCGGCCAAAAAGCCCAACAATGGAGGTGACTCAGCACTTGTTGAAAGTCAGCTTTTTCAAAAGAATGATGAGAACCGCCTCCACCCTGTTGCTGTGCGTCGCTGCCGCAGCCCTGTGCTCCTGTGCCTCGTCGCAAGGCGGTCGCATCGTGACCAAGAACGGCACCCGCATCACCTCGGTGCGCACAACGGCCTACACGCACACGGAGTCGGACCACATTCAGTATGGCGCGCGCACGGCAGTCGGCACCGGCCTACGCCACGGCACGGTGCGCAGCGCCGCGGCAGACTGGTCGGTCTACCCGGTCGGCACCATTTTCCAGATCGAGGGCAGTCCCTACATCTACCAGGTCGACGACTATGGCTCAGCCCTGGTCGGCACGAACACGATCGACATCTATCAGCCGACCAAGGCGCACATGAAGGCCTGGGGGGTGCGCAACGTCAACATCCGGGTGCTGAAGTGGGGCTCCTTCTCGAAGAGCCTGGCCATCATGAAACCGCGCGCCCACCATCCGCACGTGAAGCGCATGGTCAGCCGCATCGAGCGCAGCTAATTTCCACGGCGGTGACCAAGACGGAACGGGCTCGGTGGATTCAGCAAAGGCTCGACGAGCTCTACCCGAGCACGCCGGTGCCGCTCGATCATGACGACGCCTTCACCCTGCTGGTGGCGGTGCTGCTGTCGGCCCAGTGCACGGATGCCCGCGTCAACCAGGTGACACCGCACCTGTTCGCCCTCGGTCGCACCCCGCAGGCCCTGGCCCGGGTGCCGGTCGAGGCGATCGAGGCCGTGGTGCGACCCTGCGGGCTCGGGCCGCAGAAGGCGCGCGCCATTCGCCGCTTGTCGGAAATCCTCGTCGAGGAGCACGGCGGCGAAGTGCCGGCCGATCTGGAGGCGCTGGAGAAACTGCCGGGGGTCGGCCACAAAACCGCGCAGGTGGTCATGGCCCAGGCCTTTGGCGTGCCGAGTTTTCCGGTCGACACCCACATCCACCGCCTCGCCCAGCGCTGGGAACTGACCACGGGCCGCAGCGTGGTACAGACCGAGCGCGACCTGAAGCGACTGTTCCCCGAATCGGCCTGGAACCGCCTACACCTGCAGATCATCTTTTACGGCCGCGAACACTGCAGCGCGCGCGGCTGCGACGGCACGGTCTGCCTGCTCTGCCGCGAGCTGTTTCCCCATCGCCGGAGGGCGAAGACGACCCGCAAGGCCTAAAAAAAGGCGCCCCGTTGCTGGAGCGCCTTTTTCGTGGGTTGTCTTGAGGGAGAATCACCAGCGCAGACGACCGCCCGCACGCAGCGAGCGAATTTCGTCGCCAAAGTCCATGCCGAGGTTGACGTCGAGCTGCGGCAGGACGCGGAAGTAACCGCCGATGTCCAGGACCTTGCTGTCGTAGTCATCCATGCTGGTGACGGTGACACCGGCCTGCAGCTCGAGCCAGTCGACCATCTGATAGCGCAGGCTCGGGCGGACGTAGACACCGGCCTCGGTATAGCTGCGCTTGGCGGTGTCGGCATCGAAGTTCGCGTAGATGAAGCCTGCCTCGCCAACAAAATGCAGGTTGGGCTTGATGGCCATGTAGACGCCGCCACCGACCGAGATCGTCGACAGGTCGTAGTCGGCATTGCGCACCCCGGCCACCGAGCGATCGCCCGAGCCGCTGGTCCAGTCCATCGAGGCCTTGAGGAAGAAGGTGGCCGGCAGTTCCATCACCAAGCTGCCGCCGAAGCCATGACTGCCATCGTAGGCGCCGCCCTTGGGATCGCGGTAGCGGTAGCCGATCTCCAGGTACTGATAATTCAGCATGCTGCCC
>CANNUR010000121.1 GCA_947523045.1 uncultured Prosthecobacter sp. | reverse complement strand
AGCGGCTGGCGCGCACCAGCGTGCACAACCGCGCCCAGTTGCTGTCGACCGATCCGCGCTACGCCGAGGCCGACAAGTGGCTGCCCGGCAGCCGGGCTGGCGTCGTTTTGCGCACGCCCCCACCGCCGGAACCGGCTCCACCGCCCGGCCCGGATGGCCGGCCTGCCCCGCCACCGGCTCCTCCACCGGGCATTTTTCTCAGCCGCGAAGACCTTGAGGAGATGTTTGCCCTCGTGCGAAACGGCTCCAAACTCTACCTGATCCGCTAACCCGCCCTTTCCCCATGAAACAAGTCCTGGATTTCGAAAAACCCGTCGCCAAACTCCGTCTAGAGGTCGAAGAGGCGCGCCGCAAGTTCGCCAGCAAGCCGAGCGACAAGCTCGCCGCCCAGATCGCCGAGTTGGAGAAGAAGGCCGATGCCCTGCTCAAGGACATCCATGACAACCTCAACCCCTGGCAGCGCGTGCAAATCTCCCGCCACATCAACCGGCCCTTCATGCTCGACTACGTCCGCCAGTGCTGCGACGACTTCATCGAGATCCATGGCGACCGTCACATCGGCGATGATGCCGCCATGCCAGCCGGCTTTGCCACGATCGGCGGCCGCAAGGTCGTCCTCATCGGCCACCAGAAGGGCCGTGACACCAAGGAGAACCTGCTGCGCAACTTCGGCAGCGCCCACCCCGAGGGCTACCGCAAGGCCCTGCGCGCCATGCGGATGGCGGAGAAGTTCGGCCTGCCCGTGGTCACCCTCATCGACACCCCTGGCGCCTTCCCGGGCATCGGCGCCGAAGAACGCAACATCGCCGAGGCCATCGCCTTCAACCTGCGCGAGATGATGACCCTGCGCACACCCGTCGTCGCCGTGGTCATTGGTGAGGGCGGCTCGGGCGGCGCCCTCGGCATCGGCATCGCCGACCGCGTGCTCATGCTCGAAAACGCCTACTACTCGGTCATCAGCCCCGAGGGCTGCGCCGCGATTCTGTGGAAGCACCGCGAGCACGCGCCCGAGGCGGCCAGCGCCCTGAAGCTCAGTGCCCAAGACCTCGCCAAGCTCGGCATCATCGACGGCATTATCGCCGAGCCTGCCGGCGGCGCCCACCACGACCATGCCGCCGCCGCCGCCTCCCTCAAGGACGGGGTGCTCGCCGCCCTCGCCGAACTCGATGGCAAGCCGGTCGAGCAGCTGCTCGAGCAGCGCTACCAAAAGTTCCGCGATCTGGGAAAATACACGGAGAACTGAGCCTGCGCCGACGTGTTTTCCTTCATGCCCCCTGTGACTGTCCGCGCCCTCGGCGCGTCCCTGCTGCTGACCTCCTGCACCGTCGGCCCCGATTTTGCCACGCCCGACCTCAAGCTGCCCGGCCGCTGGAAACAATCGCCTACCACCGAGGTCGCCACACCGGCGCCCGACACCTGGTGGACCCTGTTCCGCGACAGCGAACTGAACAGCCTGGTCGACCGCGCCCTGGCCGGCAACCAGGAACTCGCCGGCGCCCTCGCCCGTGTGCAATCGGCCCGGGCGCTCTCGCAGATCGAACGCGCCGCCTGGTTCCCGCAGCTCGGCATCCTCAACACCACGACCTTTGAGCGTCTCTCGGCCAAGAGCGTCGGCGCCAACCTTCCGTCCGGTGCCAGCCTGCCCGAACTGGAGCGCGATCGCTACCGCCTGTTCCTTGACCTCAACTACGAGCTCGATCTCTGGGGCCGCGTGCGTCGCGGCGTCGAGGGCGCCCGCGCCCGCGAGCAGGCCCAGCGCGACCTCGTCGATGCCCAGCGCCTCATCGTCGCTGCCGAGGTCGCCCGCCACCACTTCCTCACCGCCTCGCTCGAGGCCCAGGGCCGGATCCTCAAGGAAACGGTGGCCCTGCGCCAGGAGGCGCTCGACCTGCAAAACTCCCGCTTTCAGGGCGGTCTCGCCAACGAAATGGACGTGGCGCGCGCCCGCACCGAGCTGGAGCTGACCCGCGCCGACCTGGTCGCCATCGAACGCCAGCGCGGTTCGCTGGAGCACGCCCTCGCCGTGCTCTGCGGCGAACCTCCCGCCGGCTTCGAGAAGCAGCGCAGCGCCCGCCTGCCGGCACCACCGCGCGTGCCTGCCGGCCTGCCCAGCACGGTCCTGCAACGCCGCCCTGACCTGCGCGCCGCCGAACAGAACCTGCGCGCCGCCAACGCCGCCATCGGCGTCGCCACCGCCGACTTCTTCCCGAGCTTCCGTCTCGTCGGCACGGCCGGCCTGGAAAGTGTCGGCTCCGAGGACTTCCTGCAGGGACGTGCCAAAACCGCCAACCTCGGTCCGCAGGTCACCCTGCCGATCTTCCAGGGCGGTCGCCTGCTCGGCGGCCTGCGCGGCGCCCGCGCCCGGCACGAAGAGGCCATCGCCGCCTACAAGCAGACCGTGCTGACCGCCCTGCGCGAGGTTGAGGACGCCCTGCTCGATGCCCGCACCTTCGAGCGCCAGCGCGCCGCGGTCGCCGCCGCCGTCGCCGCTGCCCAGGAAACCGCCAAGCTGTCGCGCCTGCGCTACGACCGTGGCCTGTCGAACTACTTTGAGGTCGTCGATGCCGAGCGCGTTGTGCTTGCCGCCCGCCTCAGTCAGGCCCAGCTCGACGGCCAGCGCCTGGTCGCCGCCGTGCAGATGCTGCGCGCCCTCGGTGGTGGCTGGTGATCACCAGTCTACCCCCGGCGGCCGCAGCTTGCCGAGATACCAGGCCAGCAACGCCGGGCCGCTGAACACCCAGATCAGCGCGCCACCGGCCAGGTAGGGACCGAAGGGCAGCTTGCTGCTCCAGGCCGCCTGGCCAAACAGGCGGGTGGCCCCCGACAGCAGGGTGCCCAGTACTGAGGCGGCGAAGACCGTGAAGATCACCGCCTGCCAGCCGAGGAAGGAGCCGATCATCATCAGGAAAAGCACGTCGCCAAAGCCCATCGCCTCGCGCGGAATCACCACCTCGCTGGCCGTGCCCTCGAGCAGGGTCACGTCTTCGATGCGGAATTCCTGGACGTCGCCGCTGGCCGGACGCACCACCAGTTTCTCCGCCCACAGTTCCACGCTCACATCGCGCCATTCGCCGGCGTTGGTCTTCAGGCGGGCGCAAGCCAGAACGAGGCGGTCGCTGGCGCGATTAAAAAGGTCCTCCCAGGAATACGCCTCGCCGTCCAGGGTCACGATCGGCGGCAGGTTCTCATCGGGCTGGGTGACACTCCACGGCTGCTGACCCTCGAACCGGTGGCGTTTGCGACCGAAGGCGAGCTTGCCGAGCTCCACCACCAGCCAGAGACCGCCGAGACCGAGCGCGGCGCTGCCAAAGGAAACCAAAAAGCCGTGCAACCGCGTCTCCTGACCGAGCAGGTCCGGCAGCAGGGTGGCACAGAACAGGCCAGCCACCGTGCCGCCGATCGTGATCGGGTGCGGCAGCAGGTAGTGCTCGATGTCGATGAAGGTGCCCGCCACCAGCAGGGCGGTGAACAGCCAGAGGCAAAGCACCCTCGGCCCCCAATCGGCCGCCAGGGCCCAGTCGCCGCCAAAGCGCAGGAAGACCGCGTAGAATAGCAGCCCGGTGACCAGTTCGACGACCAGGTAACGCACCGGGATGGGCGCACGGCAGTTGGCGCAGCGCCCGCGCAGGAACAGCCAGCTCAGCACCGGCAGGTTCTGATGCCAGGGGATCTGCCAGCGGCAGGATGGGCAGAAGGACCGGCGCGGTTCATTGACCGACAGCCCGCGCGGCAGCCGATGGATGACGACATTCAGAAAGGAGCCGATGCCCGCCCCAATGAGAAAGACGAGGACGTGAAGCAGGGCGACAAGGATCTGATACCGGAGCATGCGGCCGCATCATTGCCTGCGCCCGGGCGGGGCGACAAGTCCGCAATTGCACCGACTCAGGGCAGGCGCGCCATGGCCGGCTCGGGGTACTCGAAGCTGCGCCCCTCGAAGTTGCGGATGAGCGTGCGTTGTTCATCGCGCAGAAGCACGTAGTCGGGATTGACCGGCACCTTGCCGCCGCCACCGGGGGCATCGATGACAAACTGCGGCACGGCGTAGCCGGTGGTGTGGCCGCGCAACTGCTCAATGATGTCGACCCCGGCCTGCACGCTGGTGCGCAGGTGCGAACTGCCCTGGATGAGGTCGCACTGATACAGGTAGTAGGGCCGCACACGGCACATGAGCAACTTGTGGACGAGCGACTTCATCACCTCGGCATCGTCGTTCACCCCGCGCAGCAGGACGCTCTGATTGCCGAGCGGCACGCCGTGGTCCGCCAGGCGGCCGAGCGCCTCACGCACCTCGGTGGTCAGTTCGCGCGGGTGGTTGGTGTGAATGCTCAGCCAGAGCGGGTGGTAGCGCTGCAGCATGCGGCAGAGCTCGGGCGTGATGCGCTGCGGCAGGAAGATCGGCACGCGGCTGCCGATGCGCAGAAACTCGATGTGCGGGATGGCGCGCAGGCGCGACAGGATGGCCTCCAGCTTGGCGTCGCTGAACAGCAGGGGGTCGCCACCGCTGAGCAGAACGTCGCGCACCTCGGTGTGCTTTTCCAGGTAGCGGAAGGCGGCCTCGTGATCGGTGTGCAGTTCCTGCTCACCCACCCCGCTGACCACGCGGCTGCGGGTGCAGTAGCGGCAGTAGCTGGCGCAGCGGTCGGTCACCAGAAACAGCACGCGATCCGGGTAACGGTGGACCAGCCCGGGCACCGGCATGCGGCCGTCCTCGCCACAAGGATCGGCCATTTCCTCGGGATCGTCCCAGGTCTCCTCGATGCGCGGGATGACCTGACGCCGAATCGGGTCCTCGGGATCCTCGGGATCGATCAGGTTGAAATAGTGGGGCGTGATCGCCATCGCCAGCTTGTTGCCGCTGAGCAGGACACCGGCGCGCTCCTCATCGGTCAGCACCAGGTGCTTCTCGAGTTGCGCCAGCGTCGTGATCCGATGGCGCAGTTGCCAAGCCGCGGAGTTCCAGTCTTCCGGCGGCACGAGCTCGTCCCGCCAGAATCCAGGGGCGTGCGAACGAAACTCCTTCTCGGGAAGCGTGGCGGGCGGCGGGCGCATTGGGGATTCTAGGGCAAAGGTTACGACCGGGAAAAAGCACCTGTCAAACTTGTTGCGGAAAAAGATGGCAAAAAGGCCTATGGGCCAGGGCTCTCCGTCCGTTACGTTCGTCCTGCGGCCATGATCCTTTCTCTCCTGCGCGACCTGCTCCCCTCCCCCGCCATCGAGATCATCCGCCTCCTCAAGCAGTCCTCGGGCATGACGGTCAATGAGTTGCGCGCCCCGCTCAAAATGAGCTACATGGGGGTCAAACAGCACTGCGACGCCATGGTCCGCAAGGGTTACCTCGACACCTGGCGCCATCCGGTGCCGCACGGTCGGCCGGAAAAGATCTACCGCCTGACCGCCAAGCTCAATCCCGTTTTCGACAGCGGCTGCAGCGGTCCCATTCTCGAACTGCTCGCCCAGGCCGAGCGGGTGTTTGGTCCCAATGCCGCAGAAAAGCTGCTCTATGCCTGGTTGCAGGAACGCACCGCCCGTTTCCAACCGGCGATCGACGCCGAGGAGGTCCTGGAGAACAAGGCCATCATGCTCGCCCGCCTGCGCACCCAGGAGGGCTGCCTGTCCGCCGTCGAACGCGCGCCCACTGGCGCCCTGCGCCTAGTCGACTACCACTGCCCCTTTGCCGAGGTCGTGAAGAAGTACCCGCTCGTCGAAAAGATCGAGTGCGAGATGATTGAGCGCCTGCTCGGCTGCACGGTCGGCCGATCAGTCGAGGAAAACTCCGGACTGCGCCGCGTCATTTACCGCCTCGACCGGGCTGGCGAAGCCTGAGCTCTGCTGGTCCCGTCTGCGTCATACGCGCTGCAGCGGAGTCAGAGCGCCAGATGACCGAGCGCCAGCAGGCCGTAATAGGTGTACTCGGGATCGAGCACGTCATCGGTCCAGTTGCCATGGAAACCGCCCTCGGCGCTCCAAAGCGAGTCGAGGAAATCAAGGCAGGGCTCGCGCAGACGCGCCAAGGCCTGCGGCTGGTCGGAGAGCGCATGCAGGGCCACCGCGGTCGACAGCAGATCGGGCACCGGCGCCCCCGGCACCGCTAGGAAACCGCCGTCCGGCAGGCATTGCCGCTCCAACCAACTCAGAGCGGCCGCAGGTGGCGGCAGCTGCAGATGGCGGTAGAGCGACAGCATGGCGGCGGTCGCCGTGGTCGAGCCCAGCGTCAGGCCCGGTTCATTCGACCAGGCGCCATCAGGCGTCTCCAGCCGGTCCATGCAGTTGGCGATGGCCAGAGCATCGGGCGGCAGCAGGCCCAGATCCTGGTAGGCGCCCCAGGCAATCAGGCAGCCATAGGCGCTGCCGTTGCCGCGACCGGGCGACTGATGATACCCCCCATCCGGGGTGCGCCAGCGCTCCAGTCGCTCGGCCAAGCGCAGGCGCGCCGGCTCCGGCAGACCTTCCAGGCCGAGACCGGCATGGCAGCGCGCCAGGCAGCAGAGGTGCACGAAATCCAGTCCCTCGCCATCGCCGTAGCCGGCCAGCCAGGCGCGGGTCGGCTCCAGCGGCACGCTTGCCTGCAGGGCGGAAAGGCCTTCGAGACCGAAGACCGTGTAATAGAGATCGGGCCGACCGCCGCGATCGAGGAAGCCGCCCTCCGGATGCAGGCGCGAGCGCAGAAAGCCGGCGACCAGCCCAGCCGACTCACCGAGCAGCTTCGGCGCCACCCGCGCCACCTGCAGCATTTCGAGGCGGAACGACATGACCTCAGCCGGCGAAGGAAGTGGCCGGCACGCCGAACACGCCGGGGCGGCAGACAAACAGGCGACCGGCCAGCGGTTCATCGAGACCGGGCTTGAGGCCGGTGGTCACGTAGAGATCGCCGAGGTCGGGGCCGCCGAAGGCGCAGGCGGTGGTTTCAATGCAAGGGAAATCGATCTGCTCGACCACCGATTGCGTCGCCGGATCGAAGCAGACGACCTTGCCGCCATGGCAGAAGGCAATCCACAGCCGGCCGTCGCGATCGATCGTCATGCCATCGGGACTGCTGGGATCCGCGGCCGTGTCCCAGAGGACCCGTTCAGCGGAGATTGCCGAGGTGGCGACATCGAAGTCGAAGGCGCGCAGCTTCTTGCTCGGCGTGTCGATGTAGTACAGCGTGCCACCGTCGTGGCTCCAGATGATGCCGTTGGAGTTGGTCACCGGGCCGAACTTCTTTTCGACTCGCAGGTCGGTGTGCAGGCAGTACAGCGCCGCCTCGGGGCGCTTTTTCAGGCAGATGCTGCCCGCCCACAGGCGGCCGTCGGGATCGCACTTGCCGTCGTTAAAACGGTTGTCCGGCAGGTTCGGCTCGGGATCGGCGATCGCCGTGCTGAAGCCGCTCGCCTCGTCGAGAAAATGAAAGCCGGTGTCGCCCGCCCAGACCAGGCCGCCGCGCGCGCGCGGCACCACCGTGCCGACCCGCTGGCCGACATCCCACACCTGCTCCGCACCGGTGGCGGGATGGTAGGCAAGGATCTTGTGCGCCTCGATATCGACGTAGAGCAGACGGTCCTGATGCCAAAGGGGGCCCTCGCCCCACACGGAGACGTGGTTGCCGACAGGTTGCGGAGAAAGACTCATGGGAGGCCGAAGAAGGCGGAGATCGATGCGGAATGCAAGCGCGGGGGCGCATGCCGAGAGATCCACCTCCCCGCCCTCAGCGGGCCAGCGCGCGGCTTTCGTCGGCCGCCAGCGGACGCTGCCAGAGGGCGAACTCATCCATGGCTCCGCTCAGGTGACGGATGGCCACCCCGCCCTGCCGGCGCTGGTCGTTCCAGTTGCCGAGCTCAGCGATGCCCAGCCGCAGCGGCGAGGCATCGTTGAGTGGCAGCTTCGCCAGCAACTCGCCGTCGGCGTAGTGCCGCACCTCGCGGACGTCCGGATCGAAGACCACGGCCAGATGGGTCCAGCGACCGAAGCGCTCGGGGCCGAACAGCACGGGCGTGTCGTAGTCGACGTGACGCTCGGCCGCCCGGCCCGCCACCCCGAGGCGAACCCGGCCCTCGCGGGTGATCTGCCAGTGCACCCGGCGGTCACCCCAGCTCTCCGACATGAACAGCGAGTTGAAGGCTCGGTCGAGGCCGTGCACGCGCACCCAGGCCGACAGCGTCAGCGCGTTCACCTCTCCGGGAACGGCCAGGCGGACACGATCGCTGACGTTGCGGAACTCGAGGGCCTGCTTGCCCGGCCAGCGACCCTGGGTCCAGGTGGCGCCGACGATGCTGCCATCGGCCACTTCGGATCCTGCCACGGCGTTGCGCAGGCGACGGCTGCCGAAGGCATCCTGGAAGTCGAAGCGAACGAGCAGGCCCGCATCCCTGTTGAGCGTCTCGCCGCGCGCGCGCCAGCGGGCGAATTCGGAGCGCTGGGAATCGGCATTGCGGGCATCCAGCT
>CANNUR010000120.1 GCA_947523045.1 uncultured Prosthecobacter sp. | reverse complement strand
GCGCGACGGCCAGGCCGCCGGTCGTGACCCGGCCACGCCGGTGGTCGACGCCGGTTTCCTGGCCATCCAGGCGCGCAAGTCGGCGCTCATCCGCGACCATGTGCTCGGCGTCCGGCCGGCGGCCGAGATCGAGGCCGGGCTGCGCGAGGCCGGGCTGGCGGAAGCGGAGTTCTACCGCGGCCGCGGCCTGCTGCCCGAGCTGCTGGCGGCGAACGCGCCGGAGTGAGCCGCCGGAAGGTCCGTGCCATGGGCGCCGTAGTGTCTGGATGAAGCTCCTGCTGCTGTTCTGCCTCACCGCCCTGGCCCTGCCGGCTGCCGCCGCCCTCGAGGGCGAAACCGAAGACTTCAGAATGGCCTGATCTGGTCGGGCGACCACGGCCGCACCTGGACGCAGCACGACCTCAAGCAGCCCGGCCCGCGCTCGGGCGTGCGCCTGCAGCGCAAGAACCGCGACGGCTGGTTCCGCCTGGATCTGCGCAAGGGCTGGATCGAGCGCGCCGAAGTGCTCTTCATCAAGCCCAAGGCCTGAGGTCGTCCGGGTTGCGGCTGCGCGTCGTGCAGTTGGCTGGGGTGGGTGTTAAGGAAATCCCTGAATCGCTGCAGAAAATGCCTGACACCCTGCAGGGGTGCCTCTAGCCTAGGGAATCTTATTTCCTGCCCATGCCCTCCTTCGACGGTCCTGTCCGCAACCCGAAGCCTGCCGTTTTCAACCGGATGGTGGGGTTGGGCCTGGCGGCTGGCCTGGGCGTGTTGGCGATCGGGTTTGTCCTGACCGGGCCGCAGACTGAGCCGCCAGCGGTCGCGACCCAGCCTAAGCCGCCGCGCAAGCCCGCCGTGGTCTGGTCGGTCCCCGTGCGACCCCCGAGCCGCGCCAGGGTGGAGGAACCCGCACGGCAGCCGCTGAGCGAGCCAGTGCGCGACCTGCTCGCGCGTTTTTATCTCAATGACCTGGCGCTGGAGCGCGTGCCCCTGCAGAAGGCGGCGCACCTGCTCATGGAGCGCTTGCGCACAGACGATGCGGAGGCGCGTGAACTGCTGCCGCACCTGCGCCTGTCAGTGCCGACCGCCGTGGCGAGTCGGCTGGTGAGCTTTCGCACGGGTGCCATGCCCTTTCTCACGGCCCTCGAATCGGTGGCAGGCCTGGTGGGCTGCGAGTTGCGGCAGACCGGTGCAACCACCCTGGAGCTGGCGTCCGACGGCCAGCGCTGGCCGCAGACGGCGGTGGCGGCCGACCTGCTGGACGTGCTGCGCGGGCTGCAGGCCGAAGATGGTCTGCCCGCCTGGCAGGACGAGTCGCGCCTGGCGGAGCTGCTGGTGGACGCGCGCAGCCTGGGGATCGAGCTCGATGCGACGCAGACTGGATGGCATCTGGCCCGGCTCACGTTCGGCCAGCTTCAGGCCCTGCAGGCCATGACGAAGGCCCGCGAGGCGGTGCGCCAGTTGCCGCTGCCGGAGTACGAGGTGCAGTTCACCGACGACCCCGCCGTCGCGGCGACCGGTTCCAGCGTGCCGAAAGCGCAGGAACCGGCCTTGGTCGACACCGAGCCAGCCGCAACACCTGCGTCGTCCGCGCCACCCACCGACCCGCCGCCCGCGCCCCTGGCGGTGCTGCGTGCGGCGGATGCACGCCAGGCCATTGCCGCCGCCGGCCTGCGCGGCCCGGTGCGGGTGCGCGTGCCGTATGAAATTGCCGGCCGGGGCGTTGGCCAGCTCGAATACCTCATTTACGTCCGTCCCACCGCCTTCGGGGGGGAGATGGTGGCCATGCTCTACTCCCAGACACACGATGCCGTGGTGGTGGTGGGTCAGTCACCCCTGCGAGGATTCAATCTCGCCGCGCTGAATCAGGAAGTGGTGCACATGGCCACGGGGGAGGCCGGGGCGCAGGCGGGAGGCCTGATGGCGGCAACGTACGGCCTCGACGTTAGGCAAATGGGACCCGCCTCTTCTCAGGGTTTGGTCATGAGGTTGGCCGAGCCAACCGGCCTGCCTGCCGGAGTCGTCGCCGAGATGCTTTCCCTGGCCGATGCCGCGGCGGGTGCCGTCTTGACCCCGGTGACGCCGGGCGAGTAAGCGCCGGTCCGCGCCAAGAAGCGCGGATTTGAGGGCGTATGCCTCCGCACCATGATCCAGGTTGTCTCCCTCTTGCTCGTGCTGCTGGCCACCTTCACGGTCCGCGCTGAATTTCGCGCCGGGGCCTTTGCCCAGGACATCTCGCCGACGAGGTTCCCCGCGCCGGTCAACGGCGGCATGAAGGGCAACTTCGCGGACCGCGTCACCGATCCCATGCACGCGCGCTGCCTGGCCCTGCACGATGGCAAACGCGCCTTGGTTTTGGTCGTCGTCGATGCCTGCCTGATCCCGCGCGAGATCTGCGAGCAGGCGAAGGAGCTGGCCTCGCAGGCCACCGGCATCCCCAAGCAGCACCTGCTCATCTCCGCCACTCACACGCACTCCGCTGCCGCTTTGACGCCGGCCTTCCAGAGCGATCCCGATCCCGAGTATGTGAAAACCGTGCCCGGCCTCATCGCCAAGGGCATCGTTCAGGCGGTGCAGAACCTCGAGCCGGCCGAACTCGGCTGGGCCTTTGGCAGCGACCCCAGCCAGGTCTTCAACCGTCGCTGGCACATGAAGCCGGGGCAGGCCTATGAAAACCCGTTCGGCATCACCACCGACCGCGCGCGCATGAACCCGGGCCAGGCCAATCCCGCCGTCTCGGTGCCGACCGCGCCGGTCGATCAGGATGTCGCCGTGCTGGCCGTGCGCGCCCTCGCCGACCAGCGGCCGCTCGGCCTGCTGGCGAATTACAGCCTGCACTACGTCGGCGGCAACCGGCCGATCAGCGCCGATTACTTTGGCGCTTTCGCCGCCGAGATCGGCCGGCTGCTCAACGCCGGCGACGCGCGCTATGCGGCCAAGCCGGCCTTCGTCGGCATCCTCTCCAACGGCACCAGCGGCGATGTCAACAACGCCAACTACGGCCTGTCGCTGCGCCACAAGCGCGACCCCGGCTCGCGCATTGAAGCAGTGGCGCGCAGCGTCGCCAGCGCCGCGCTCGCGGCCTACGACAGCATCGACTGGAAACCGCAGGTGACCCTCGACAGCGAGCAGACCGAGCTGCAGCTCGGCGTGCGCAAGGCCACGGCCGGGGAACTGGCGCAGGCGCGCGAGTGGCTGGCGACGATTCCCAAGGACAAGGACGGCCAGTGGGGCGATCGCAAGGCGATCTATGCGCGCGAGGCCGTGCTGCTGGCGGACTATCCCGACCGCGTGCCGGTGCAGTTGCAGATGCACCGCATCAACGACCTCTCGATTGGCGCCATCCCCTGCGAGGTGTTTGTCGAGATCGGCCTGCGCCTGAAGCGCACCTCGCCCTTCACCCGCCACTTCACCGTCTCGCTGGCGAACGGCTACAACGGCTACCTGCCGACGGAGCAGGCCCATGCCATGGGCGGTTATGAAACCTGGCGCGCACGCAGCAGCTACCTGGAGGTGCCGGCGGCGACGAAGATCACCGAGGCCCTCGAACAGATGGCGGCCGCCTTGAAGCAGCGCGCGCCGTGAGCGGGTTGCCGGATCAGATGTGGCTCACGCCAGGGCGCGAAGAGGGGGACAGGCCTAGCCAGGCCCTGGTCACAGCGAGCCAAGGCCATCCTCCATCGAAAATCACCCATCATCCATCATCACGCCCAGGCCCGGCGCAGCAGGTCGAGGTAGTTGCCGTGCATGATGCCGGCGATGTCGGCCTGCGAGTAGCCGCGCTTTTCCAGCATGGCCGG
This sequence comes from uncultured Prosthecobacter sp., assembly GCA_947523045.1. GTDB lineage: Bacteria > Verrucomicrobiota > Verrucomicrobiia > Verrucomicrobiales > Verrucomicrobiaceae > Prosthecobacter. The sequence goes on along the minus strand of CANNUR010000120.1, from coordinate 4,650 downwards.
GATGCGCGCCAGGTCGGCGATGGTGTCGAGATCCTCCGGTGTCTGCTCGGTGCCGTAACCACCGTCGAGGTCGGTGCCGATGCCGGCATGCCTGGCGTTGCCGGCGAGCTGGCAGACGTGGTCGATGTGATCGCAGATGACCTCCAGCTTGAGGCCGGTCTGCTGGGGTGTGGTCTCGCCGCGGATCCAGCCGGGGATCATCATCCAGGCGTCGAGCGCCGCGCCGATCACCGCGCCGCGCTCGATGAGCGCCTTGAGCTGGTCATCGGCAAACTGGCGCGGGTCCGGCACCAGGGCGCGGCAGTTCGAGTGGCTGGCCCAGACCGGGCCCTCGAAGATCTCCAGTGCGTCCCAGAAGCAGCCGTCGGAAAGGTGGGTGACGTCGAGGATCAGGCCCAGGCGGTCCATCTCGCGGACCAGGTCTTTGCCCTGCGGCGGCAAGCCGCCGACCTGGTCGTGACCAAGCGCGTAGCGGCAGACGCCGTAGTGGGCGGGGCCGAGGGCGCGCAGGCCCTGCTGCCAGTGCTTTTCCAGGTGACCGACGCTGCGGATGCTGTCGGCACCCTCGAGGCTGAGGATGTAGCAGATCGGCTTGTCGGTGTCGGGGATCGAGGTGTCCTGCCAGAGCGCCACCGCGGCTTCGAGTTCCTGCAGGTTGGTCACCTGGCGCATCTCGCCGACCTCCTCCATGGCCTTGTACCAGGCGAGCTGGCCCTGGGTTTCGGCGTAAGCCTGCTCGGGCGACATCCAGCCGGCGATGGGCGAGGCGCCCGGCATGCAGCCGGCGAGTTGGGTGGCGACGCAGAGTCCGACGCGGCCCTGGCGCATCTCGGGGAAGGCGGTGGTGCCGCAGGCCCGGCCCTTGCCGGTCAGGCCCGCTTCGCGGCGGCGGATTTCATGCACCGGCAGGCGCAGGTCGCGGTTGAAACCGCCGAGGGCGTTGAGGCTGAGGTCGAGGTGGGCGTCAAAGGTGAGCATGCAGGAGCAAAGCGCAGCGCGCAGGCCGCTCCTTTCACGCCACCACTTCCTCAATGACGCGCAGCAGGCTGGCGGCGGTCGCGAAGGTGTCGACGCTGACCTTGTCGTCCGGCAGCGGCCGGCCGAATTCCACCTCGATGTCCATCAGCAGGTCGATCGACTCCAGCGAGTCCAGGCCGAGCCGGCTCAGATCCTCGTCGAGCGGGATCTCGGCGTCCGGGGCGACCAGGCGCAGCCGGGGGCGCAGAAGCTTGAGCAGGCGCGGAGCGAGGTCGGTGGCGGTGGGCATGGGCGGATTCAGGGCGGGGTACATACCTGCTCATGGCCGCCGCGCCAGCGCCAGACCGACAAAATTTCGCCGTCGCGATGCGCCACCTCCAGCGGCGGCGGGTGGCTGAGGAAGCCGACCAGGCTGGCGGTCAAGCCGTAGGCGCCGACGTTGGGCACGGCCAGCAGGTCGCCTTCACGCAGTTCCGGCAGGGCGAGCCCGCGCGCCAGGCTGTCGAGCGGCGTGCACAGCGGGCCGACCACATCCGCCGGGGGCAGGGCAGGGGTGGGCGTGCGCGTCGCGGCGTCCTCGGCCAGCAGCTGAAAGTCGACCGGCGCGCGCGGGATGCGGCCGAGGCCGGCCATGCCGCCGAGGTGATGGATGCCGGTGTCGAGCAGGATGAAGCGGCGATCGCGCGAGGTTTTCACCGCCTGCACCCGGGCCACCAGCGTGCCGGAGCTGGCGACCAGATGGCGGCCGGCTTCAAACCAGAGTTCGGCGGTTTCGGACAGGGGCGAGTCGCGCCAGACCGCCTCCAGGGCCGGGCGTAGACCGCTGAGGTCGGGTTCCGGGGCTGCGTGCGCGTAGGGCCAGGGGAAACCGCCGCCGGCGTTGACCACGGCGCAGACGAAGCCCAGCGCCGTTTCCAGGCGTGCGGCCACGGCCAGGGCGCGGCGGGTGTTTTCGGTCAGGGCGGCGACATCGGCCACCTGGGTGCCATAATAAACGTGGATGCCGCGCACGCGCAGGCCGGGATGCTGCAGGCGGGCGCGTGCATCCGGTGCCAGCAGTTCCGTCTCCTCGAAGCCAAACTGGCTGGCCACCCCGGTCATCGCCAGGCGCGCCGTCGGCGCCTCGGCCGGATTCACCCTCAGCAGCACCTGGGCGACTGTACCTGCCGCCGCCGCCAGACCGGCGACTCGATGGAGGTCGCTCCAGTTCTCGCAGGAAAACCAGCGCACCCCCGCCGCCAGCGCCGCGCGGATGGCGGCTTCCGTCTTGGCCGGGCCGCCGAACAGGGCCTCACGCAGGTCGAAACCGGCTTGGCGGGCCGCCGCCAACTCGCCCTCCGAGGTGATTTCCGCACCGCAGCCGCCGTGCCCTGCCTCGCCGGCCACTGCCGGCAGGGGATTGGCCTTGAAGGAGTAGAGCAGGCGGCAGGCGCTCGGCAGCGCGGACCGCAACCGCTGAACGCGCGCCATCACCGCCGCTAAGTCATAGACGTAGAGTGGCGTGCCCAACTGGCAGGCGGCAATGGTGGGATAGGTCAACATCTCGGCGGCCGACAAGGCAGGGCTAAGAATTTCTCCGGTAAAAAAAGACGCTTTTTTGTATTGTCACCGCGAAGCGCCTTCGGTTATCGTCCATATTCCCCGAAAAACAACCTTTCCCCTCGAGTTGGATATGAAATTCCCCTTGCTTGCCGTGCTGGCGGCCGCCTCCTTTTGCCTGACGTCCCGCGGCTTGGCCGATGTGAATTTTGACGATCCGCACATCCTGATCAGTCCCAGTTCGTCCGTGGTGGATGGCAGTTTGGTGACGCTCACTGCGCAGGCTCAACCCGACAGCGGCAACGCCCTCTACCAGTGGTTCAAGGGCGACACGCAGTTGCTCAACGGCGGTCAGTTCAGCGGTGTGACGACCCCGCAACTTGTCATCAAGAGGGTCACGAAAAGCAACGCCGGTGCCTACCGGGTACGGGTTCGCGAGGTGCTGCTTGGCAGCGGCCCTGACACGCCTGTCTTCAGTGATTTTGTCGATTTGGTGGTCAACGTGCGACCCATCATCACGGCACAACCCACTGCTCCCGCCGCAGCGGTTCAGCAGGATGGCACCTTTGGCCTGAGTGTCGGGGTCAGTCCGGAGAGTGAGCTGCCTTTGACCTACGAATGGCAGCTGAACAACACGCCGATTGATGCCGATGACAACCCCAGCGCTGCCACGGCGAATTTTGTCATCCCCGCGCGCGACCCGATGAACCCCGGTGCCCAGCCTGGCGTTCAGTGGCGGGATGCCGGCAATTACCGGGTCAAGGTGAGCAACGTCACCGGCATCAGTGTCTTCAGCAAGTCGGTCAGCGTCAAAGTCGCCTCGGCGGCCGTGCTGGTCAATGACCTGCCGGACGAGTTCTTCATCGCCACCAAGGCCAAGGGCAAGCTGACCGCGCAGGCTGGCGGTACGCCCAAGCTTTTGTATCAGTGGTCGATTGATGGCGAGGGCAACATCCTCAAGGGGGGCAATGCCGCCAGCATCAGCATCGCCGGCACGCCGGAGAACAACGGCAAGGTTTACCGCGTGACCGTGACCAACGGAGCGACGGACGCGGAACACCCCGCGGCCGTCAGCAGCGGCACCACGATCCGGGTCATCAACAAGCTTGCCTCCCCGCTGGTCACCGGCACCCTCGGCATGGACACCTACGAGAAGGGCTTCACTTTCGACACCGGCACCACGCCCGTGCTTGAGGTGCAGGCCAGTACTGACAACACCGGCACGTTGCTCTATCAGTGGCAAAAGGACGGCCGCGACATCAGCAACACGGCCACCGTCACCGGCGCGAGTGCGCGCCAGCTCGTCTTCAGCGACCTCGCCTGGGCCGACCGCGGTGTCTACCGCTGCATTGTCCGCAACGAGGTCAGCGTCGTCACTTCCAAGACCTTCGTGGTCGGAGTCAACTCCCCCCCCGTCATCCTGACGGATCCTGCCGCCGTCAATGTCGCCATCACCGGCGGCAAGGCCACCCTGACGGTGCTCGCCAGCGGCTCCGGTAAGCTGACCTACCAGTGGTTTCGGAAAAACCCCAACCCGATGGAGGCCGACTTCGCGCTGCCCAAGGCCACCAAGAACAAACTCAGCCTGAGCAAGCTGCTGCGCAACACGGATGGCGACGACTACTATTGCGAGGTGAGCAATGCCTACACCGCCACTCTCGGCGGGGGCACACCCACCCGCAGTGCGGACGCCCATCTGGTGGTCTACGATCCGGTCAAGATCATCACCCATCCGCAGGCACCGCTCAATGGCGTGCGCGTCGGCAACACCCTGAGCCTCAACGTCGGCATCACGGGCGACACGCCCGTGGTTTACGAGTGGTACCTCAACAAAAAAACCCGACTGGTCGACGGACCACTCGGTTCCGCCACCGTCTCCGGCGCCAACACCGAGGCCTTGCAGATCGACAACATGCAGCCGGCGCTCCAGGGCAGCTACAGCTGCATTGTCCGCAATGCCCTGATTCCGGGGCCGGGCGCCGCCAAATACCTGGCCAACGTCACCAGCAAGACGGCCAAGGTCGTGGCGGTTTCGCCGGCCGTGATCGCGGATCAGACCAGCTCGTCGCCTGTCTCGCCTGTGATTGAAGAGGATACGGTGACGCTTTCGGTACGCGCAGCCGGCACCGGTCC
>CANNUR010000119.1 GCA_947523045.1 uncultured Prosthecobacter sp. | reverse complement strand
CTGGAGGAGATGACAACCCATCTGCTGGTGCAGGTGGACCAGTTGGAGGAAGTGTTCACCACGCCTGGCATGACCGACCCAGAGAGGGAGACTTTTTTTGCCGTGCTGGCAGCCTTGATGGAAACTGGGCGCGTCTGGGTGGTGGCCACGATGCGCAGCGAATTCTTTCCGCGCATTGCCGAATCACCCGAGTTGCGGCGATTGGTGGGCAAGGATGGCGGTTACATCCTGCCGCCGCCGGATCGACAGGCGCTGCGAGAGATCATTCGCTATCCCGCTCTCGCAGCCCGCCTGGGGTATCAGCGGCGCACGGGCCCGGTCATCATCGGCAAAGAACCTGCCAGGTATGAGGATCTGGACGATGAGATTCTTGCCGACGCAGAGAGCAGTCCGGATGCTTTGCCACTGCTGGAGTTCTGCCTTCAAGAGCTTTACGAATCCATTTTGGACCCACAGGACCCGAAGCAGCAGCGCCGACTCAGCGAATTGCTCCGCTGGCAGGATTACGCGAAGCTGGGTGGGCTCAAAGGCGCCATTGCTCAGCGGGCGGATGGTCTTTTCGTCAACTTGGCGGACGAAGTCAAGCAAGCCGCCCCGATGGTGTTTGCGAGTTTGGTGCGGGTGGAGACGGGTAAGGCAACCGTGGTCCGGCAGCGCGCCAGCTTGGAGCCCCTCAAGCAAAGTCATGCCTTCGCTGGGAGCTTGCTGGAAGCGATGCAGGCCGCCCACTTGCTGATATCCGATGAAGAAGCCGGTCACACCATGGTCACGTTGGCGCACGAAGCCTTGCTGAGCCACTGGGGAAGACTGAGTACCTGGGTGGCGGATCACCGGGGAGACCTCCTGGCACGGCAACGGCTGCACGAGCAGGCCGAGTTGTGGGAAAGTCATGGCCGGCAGAAAAGCTACCTCCTGGCCGAGGCACGCCTAGCCGAGGCCGAGCGAGTGATGCAGGTAGGGCTATTCCAGCTGGAGCCGGCCGAGGTGCAGCTGATTCGCCAGTCTCGGGAGCGTACTAGGCGGCAGCTCAGGGGCCTGAGAGCCGCTGTTGCGGTTTTTGCTGTGGTGGCGGCTGCTGCGGTCTTCTTGGGATGGCGCACCAATGTACAGAAACAAATCGCCGTGCAACTCGGGGACGCAGCCACACAAAGTGCGAAGTTGGCGAAATCCAGACTCTATGTTGCCAACATCAACACGGCGATATCATCATGGCAGGCTGCCGATCTGATGGCAGCACGTGCCGCATTGTGGAAAACGGCGCCGGAAGATCGATCCTGGGAATACGGCGCACTCGCGGCGCTGGCTGGGCCCGCGCCGCTGAGACTTGGATCCGCGAATCTGGACCTGTTGGAGCATCCATTATTAAAAACGACAGACGCCAAGGAAAAGGTCAGCCTGTTGCTGCAAATGAAAGGCGCTGACGTCTATGAAGAAGGCGTATTTAACGAAAAGGCATTGGCGATCGAACACAGCTTGGGTTACGACTGCTTTGAACGAAAAGGCCACACGTCGATTGTCCGCTCCCGGGACGGTGCAATCGCCGCCATGTGGCACTCGTTGAATCAGCGCGGAGGCGATATCTTGAGTGTCTTCAGGACCGATACTCGGGAAATACTCACCGAAATTCAAAACGCTCAATGGGGTGGAATGTATGCCGCTTTGTTCTCTGAAGATCAGTCCGTGCTTTACGTTCTTGCAAATTCCATAAGGGGCACTTTCGGCACTGACTCTATGAGTGTTGGGGAAGATGAAACTATGGATCAATTTGTGTTTGTTGTGCATGTTCCCAATCGATATTCCCTCCAAGGAGATGTGGAACTCTGGGATTTCGATAGCATTTCCAGAGAGGGTGTTGTCTTTGAAAGTCAAGGAGACTCGCCTTCAAGGATTTTCATTCCGGCAAATGTTGGCAAATCAGCCGAGCAAACGACGAACAACGATTTCGCTGATCCTCGAGTGGGAAAAATCGTAGATCGCAACGGTCCACGTGATATATTCGAGGTTCATTGGGAAGTTCTGGAGTCGGCGAACGACTCAAAGGAACGATTGCTGGAAATCGACAGCAAGACGGGTGTGGCGACTCTGTGGGATCTCGATCAATCTGTGGAGATTCAGCGCTTTTCCAATGGATTGATGAATGAAGTTCAAGGCATTATATCAGAGATGCACGCGTTTGGTGGAGCGCTTTCGGCGGATGGAAAATTGGCGCTCGTAAGTGGAGTTGTTTCAGCAAGCGATCCATCAAAGATTGCGGCCTGTATTTTCAACGTTTCAGATGGTAGATTGGTCTCTGAACTCAAGGGGGATAAGATGGGTCCTTTTGAGTATGGATCGACTGGCGGAGCCAGTCGGTGGAGGTTTTCACCCGACTCCAGTCTGGTTTTCCAGCAGACGCATGATTTCCAAAATGATATAAACAGCCTTGCCGTTTGCGATGTTCGCAGTGGTGAAATGTTGCCATCCCTGTCGGGAATTTACACAGATGCGAGTTGGGATCCTAGCGGCGAGTATTTCTTCAAGGTTTCTGCTTCGGATCATTTGGTGGAGGTTCATCAAAGGAGCGAGGGGTGGAGAATCGTAAATTCGTTCAAGACCTTCGAAGGAAGGTACATGAAGATTGAACTCGTGCAACGCTGGCCAGAGGTGCTGGACCGCTTGTTCGCTTATGGTTCCGTATTTGCATGGCCGGAAATGAATGAGGTGTTGAGGTTTCCGGATTGGGTCGCTGTGTCGCCAGACGGCAAGACTTTGGCGATCTTGGATTCTTCTCCTGAAGGTGGGGCTCGGCTGTCTCATTCGGAAACGGAACCGTCGGCTGAGGACTCACCGATCACAGGGCCTTCCATATTGATTGAGCGTCTTGGAATCCCGGCATTTCTCACGACGTCGGATCCTTCGGAGTTAAGCACTGCGGAAAAAATATTCGTCATCCAGTCTGATGACGCCCGCTATCGACCACGGGGTTGGTGAGAGGATCAAAATGCCATTGCTCTGCCGAATGGATGGAAAATGAATGGAAGTGATCGCCCCTGAAGGTTAGTTGGATGGAAATTGGCTGAGTGACAAATCGATCATCATCAATGACAGGATCCCATTGTTCATCCAGCACTCACGAGCCATGCCCTCACCTACCCCCTCCTCCGCAGAAGCGTCGCCCAAGGCATCGTGGCTGGCGGAGGTGCTGCGCTTGGCCGGTGTGCGATTAGGCGATGATTGGTCGACCTTGCACCAGGGTTTGGATGCTCTGGCCAATCGCACGGCGCCGGTAGCGCGCACGGCCTGGAAGTGGGTGGTGGCGGTGCAGGGACTGGCCGTGCTGGTGCCGCTGCTCTGGCTCCTGCGTCCGCATTTTCACGGCAGTGCTGCCGGGGTGGCGGTGCTCTGCCTGGCGGTGGTGGCGGCGTTGACGGGTCTTCTCTGGTGGTTGCGCTGGCGTGGCATGCAGCGCACCTGGGCGCAGGCCCGGCTGCTGGCCGAGGTCGCCCGCGCCATGGAAGCAGCGCAGGTGGCGGGTCGGTCCACGCTGCGCCTGCCGGCCCTGCGTTGGATACCCGAGGTCGATGAACTGCTGGCTGCCACCCCGACGGAGGATACCCGGCGCCTGCCTTGGCCTGCCTGGCGCACCGCATGGATCGAGCAGCGCTGGTGCGAGCAGCAGGCCTATTACGAGTCGGCCGCCGCCAAGGCGGAACGGGCCCGTGCGTCCTTCACGCGTTGGACCACGCGTCTCATGGATGTGTTGCTGGCCCTGTCGGTCTCGGCCCTGCTGCTGACCCTGAGCTGGCGGTCCGAGCAATGGTTTCGACTGCTGGGCGAGGAGAAGCTGGAAGCCTTTCTGGGAATCGCAGGTGCTGCGCTCGCCCTGGGTTTGCTCCTGGTGCAGGTGCTGCGTTCGGTTCAGGAGCTGAATCGCCGTGCCGCGCGCTTTTCCCGTCAGGCGAACCTGCTGACCGCGGCGCGCGCGGAACTCGAAGCAGCAACGGATGAGTCCACGGCCCTGCGGGTGCTGCAGGAAACCGAGGCCCAGCTTTTGGGGGAGGTGGTGGAGTGGTACTACGAAGCGGAGACCTCCGAACGCTTTTTCCAGATTCGTTCGCGGGAGCCTGAACGAGACAGGGTTGTGGCACCACGCCAGAGGCAGACGGTTTCGAGCAGCAAGCGGCTGCCATGGCTGGGGTTGCTGGCGGCCGGAGGTGTGGGAACGCTGTTTTTCCTGAGAGTCATCCTGGGACGTGCCCCCTGGGTGGCCAGCTCCTGCGCACTCACCCTGGGCTGGCTCTCGTACGTCACCCCCAGGGATCCCGAATCACGCCAGCATCTGGTGGCGGTGGGGAACTTGCGCGGCGTCGACGGCAAGGCCTGGAACCCGACTGCGGAGGCTGCTCAGAACGGATGCATCATCCTTGCCCACGGGCTGCGTGACGGGGCCTTCTTCACGGCTGCTGGGGAAGAAAGTCGTTGGATGCGCGAGATGGCCGCACGTTTGCACATGCGTCTGGAGAACGCGCCACCCAACATCGGGTTGGTGGATTGGGCGTCGGCAGCCGTGCCCACGCAGTGGCATCGACTGCCACTGGCAGACAGCGATTGGGCCATGGGTTTGGACTTGGCCGGCATTCGCACGCAGGCGCGCGAAGTGGGCGATTATCTCGGGTTTCGCCTGGCGCAGTGGATCCGGGAAGGACGCATCCACCGCGAGCGTCCGCTGCACTTGATTGGCCACAGCGCCGGCGGCTTCCTGGTGGCCCGTGCGGCCCGGGTGCTCGAGGATCTGGGGCTCGCGCCCACGACCCTTCAGGTGACGATCCTGGACACCCCGGGTGCGGATGACGAGCTGCTGCGCGAAACTGCGATGGTGAGTCGCATGGATTTCTACAAGACGTCCGCCTTCGTCCTCGGGCTGTCTGAAAAGACCCAGTCTGCGCCACTGTACTTCCGCGAGATCACGCCGCCGCCCGGTGCCTCCATGACCGAGCAGCATTCCTACGCGTGGAAGTGGTACACCGAATCCATCCTGCAGGCGGCTCCCGGTGCGGACGGTTTCGGACGATCGCCCTTTGCCCGCAAGGCTCAAGGTTCGAGGCCGTCTTCAACCGAACGCTGATCTCGACGATGCCTGAATCTTGCCCGTCGGGGTTGCCTTGTGCAGCCCACGGGTCCCAAGCGCAGACAACGCCGCCTTGGGGCGGAGGCAAGAACCGCGATCCCGCGCATCAACCCTGTCGTGAACGCCAAGGGAAAGCGCTTCCAGAAGGGCTTGGCGGAGACAGGGAATGCTGTTAGGGTGATTGGATGGAAGCACGGCCGGTCATCAACTTGGACGAACGCATCGGCAAGACGGTGGGGCGTCGGCGACCGCCTGCAAAGCCGGCCGGACTGCAGGAGACCCTCAATCAGGCGTTCGCCAGTCAGGGCCATTTTCTCTGTCCGCGGGGTGTTTTCCGCTTCAAAACTCACGAGGAGGCCAATGCATGGAGCCAGAAGATGCTGCATCCCAGGAAGGCGAGCTGAGTTCGCGTGCACCGACCGAGGAGGATCTGGTCAACCTCTGCCGGGTTCTCAATCAATTGGGTGCCCGATACCTGATCGTCGGTGGGTTTGCTGTGATGTACTCCGGCTATGCACGCACCACCATGGATGTGGATCTTTTGATGTCTGTGGACCCTCAAAATGAAGCAAGGGTCTTTCAAGCCCTGGCAACGCTGCCTGACAAGGCGGTTCTTGAACTGAAGCCGGGTGAGGTCTCCGAGTACACCGTCGTGCGCGTGGCGGATGAAATCACCATCGATCTCATGCAGTCCGCGTCCGGCATCAACTACGAAGAGGCAGCCAAGGACATCGTCATCCGTCGGGTGCAGGATGTGGACATCCCGTTTGCTTCACCAAGGCTGCTTTGGCGCATGAAGAAGAACACGTATCGGGAGAAAGACCTCCCGGATCTGCTGTTTCTGCGCCAGCAATACCCCGAAGTGGTGGATTGATGTGGCGTTCCGCCAGCATTTATCCCACCGCCGGGGGCAGGTCGCGCTGGATTTCGTCGAGGCGGTAGCCGAAGCCGGGGCCGGCGAGGCTGGAGAGGTCGACCTGACCGTCGCGGCGGCGGTAGAGGCCGGGGTGAACGCGTTCCTCGGGCAGGGAGGCCTCGGGATAGAACTGCATGGCGTTGCACTCGACCCCCTGGATCGTGCCGGCGTGGGCGGCGAGGCGGACGTGGGGGATGATGGCCAGCATGGGGTTGGTCAGGTCCTGGACCATGAGCGGCATGCCGTGGGCCTTGGCCCAGCACAGGCTGAGCAGGGCGCCGGTCTGGGTCTTGCAGGTCTTCAAGGCCACGCCCGACCAACCGAGGCGACGTCCCAGGCGGACGAATTCCCAGTCGTGGGCGCTTTCATCGAGGAAGAGCGGCTTGCGCGCGGAGACGCTGCGCACGTCGATCTGGTTTGCCTCCAGATCATGCGGGAAGGGCTGCTCGATGTACAGGGTGCGGGCGTAGATCTCGGGTTCGTCGCGCAGCAGGCGGTCGCTGATCTCGTTCACGTAGGCGGGGTCCTGGACGGTGCAGTTGAAGTCGCTGCTCAACCAGCGCACGCCGAGCGGCAGGCCGATGCGGGCGACGCGGAGCAGGCGCTCGTAATCCCAGGCGGCGTCGTTGCCGCGCAGCTTGACCTTCAGGCAGGTCAGGCCGTCCTGGCGGATCCAGTCGGCCAGCAGCAGGGGATGACCGTCGTTCGGCTCGCTGCCGGTGAGGTCGCCGGCCTCAAGGGCGTCGACCCCGCCGACCAGGTGCCAGACCGGCAGGCGCTTCGGCGCCTCGGCAACCAGGTAATCCGCCGGGTAACGACCGGCGAAGTCGACGCCGGCGCTGTCGGGTTCGAGGAAGGCGGCGAGGTCGCGGTTCATGAACTCGCCGGTGTAGGTCGAGTAGGTGTCGTGGTTGAGCAGGCGGCCGTAGGCGTCGTGCACGGCGATGTCGAAGGCGCTGAAGGCGACCAGCGAGCCGAGGTAGGGCATGGCCGGGCCGCCGGCTTCGGCATTGGCGGCGGCGAGGGTCTCGGCGAGCGGGCCGTGGATGAAATCGTGGCCAATCTCCATCGGGTGGCCTTCGAGGCCGCTGTCGACGAGGCGGCGGGCGAGGCGGATGGAGAACTGCTCCATGCGCTGGCAGCGTTCGGCGACGCCGAGGGTGCTCGGCCAGACCCAGGAGACGCTGAGCGGGGTTTCGCCCCAGCCTTCGGCGCGATTGCCGCGGCGGTCAGTCACTTCGACGCGGACGCGCAGGCAGACCGTGTTGGTGACGGTTTCCGGGCCGAACTTCAGCGGCACGCGCATGGTGACGGGCAGGAAGTGGACCTGGGCGGCGGTGACGCGGATGTCGGTGGGTTTCTGGCTCATGAAGGGAGGGCGCGGGGCGCCATTTCAAATCTCAGATTTCAGATTTCAAATGGGAGAGAAGTTGCGTGTCCGATCGCTCGGACGGCTTTCGACGAGGCTACCTGGAATCTGAAATTTGAGATCTGAAATCTGAAATTTTTTCCAGCCTTACCAGAGATCGATCGGCGCGTGCGGCTCGGGGCGGATGATCTGGGTGTCGCGGCCGAGGGTTTCGGTGAAGCGGGCGCTGAACCAGGCCTGGGCCTGGGGTTCGCCGTGGACCATGAGCAGCTTTTTCGGGCGCACCTTCTCGACGTACTCGGCGATGGCCTCGCGCGAGGCGTGGGCGCTGAGGTCGAAGGACTCGATGCGGGCGTGCACCGGCACGGCGGGCAGGTTCGGCGCGAGCTGGATCTTTTCGCCGGGCTTGGCGTGGCGCAGGCGGTAGCCGGGCGTTTCGACGTCGGTGTAGCCGACGAAGGCGACCGTGTTGCGCGGGTTGTCGATGAAGCGGGCGGCGAACTGGTTTGAGGTGGTGCCCTCGCTCATCATGCCGCTGGACAGGGCGTAGATGGCGCGCGGCTGGTACTCGATGTGGCGGCGGGCGGGCCCCTTCTTGCGGCGCGGCGGCACGAGCATCTTGACGTCATCGAGCAGGCGGAAGCCGGGGTAATTGCGGCGGGTGCGATCGCTGTAGTGATCGTACAGGACGGTGATCTTGGTGCCGAGACCGCCGATGTGCAGGGGCATCTCGGGGATCAGACCCTCCTCGTGGAGTTCATGCATCATGAGCATGACCTCCTGGGTCTTGCCGAGGGCGAACACCGGGATGAGCACGGAACCGTTGGCCTCGTGGGTTTCGCGGATCACCCGGGCGAGGCGTTCCTTCTCAGCCTTGCGCGAGTAATCGGCCGGGCGCTCGTAGTTGCCGCGTGTGGTCTCGACGATGAGCACGTCGATGTCTTCCGTCGGGAAATCGGCGGCGCGGGCGATGGTCTGCGCCTCAAAATTGACGTCGCCGGTGTAGAACAGGCGGTTGCTGCCCTCACGCAGCAGGATGCCGGCCGAGCCGATGATGTGGCCGGCGTCGTGAAAGC
>CANNUR010000118.1 GCA_947523045.1 uncultured Prosthecobacter sp. | reverse complement strand
CGTGCAGGCCTTCCGGCGCCGCTCGGACAGCAGCATCATGCCTTCAAACTGAGTCGCCCTGCTCAGGGCAGCTCGACGATCACTTCAATCTCGACCAACGCGCCCAGAGGCAGGCCGGCGACCTGGACGGTGGACCGTGCCGGCTTGTGGCCCTGGAAGGCCGCCGCATACAGAGGGTTCACCTTGGGGAAGTCGGCCATGTCCTGCAGGAAGACGGTGGCCTTGACGACGTTCGCCAGCGACCGCCCCTGGGCCAGCAGCAGGGCCTCGAGGTTGGCGAACACCTGGCGCGTCTGGCCCTCGACATCGGCGGCCTCGATCCTGCCGGTGACGGGATCGATCGGGATCTGGCCCGAGCAGAACAGAAAGCCACCGGCGCGGACCGCCTGTGAGTAGGGACCGACCGCGGCCGGCACATGCGGGATGTCGTTGATGAGTTCCATGTTCATCCCTTCCACCGGCTGAACCGGCGGGTCAAGCGCCGGCTCGCGCCGCCAGCAGTCGCTCGTACAGCAACTGCGTGCGGTGGGCGATGCTGGTCCAACTGAAGCGCTCGACCGCGCGCTTGCGGCCGGCCTCGGCCATGGCGCGGCGCTTGGCCGGGTCGGCCATGAGCTGGTTGACGGCTTCGGCGAGATCGAGCGCGAAACGCTCGGGTTCAAGCGCCTCAAAGGGGCTTTCGTTCTGCTGGTCGAGCGGTACCAGCAGGCCGGTTTCGCCGTGCACCACGACTTCCTTGATGCCGCCCACGGAGCTGGCGACGACGGCCGTCTCGCAGGCCATCGCTTCCAGGTTGATGATGCCGAAGGGTTCGTAGATCGACGGGCAGCAGAAGACCTCGGCGTGCGAGTACATGGCGATCTTCTCCGCTGCCGGCAGCATGGAGCGGATCCAGACGACGTTGCCATGGCGCGCCTGCGCCTCGGCCACGGCAGCCTTCATCTCAGCCTCGATCTCCGGCGTGTCCGGCGCGCCGGCGCAGAGCACGACCTGGATGCCGGGCGTCATGTGGGCGATGGCGCGCACGAGGTGGATGATGCCCTTCTGGCGGGTGATGCGGCCGACAAAGAGCACGTAGGGCATGTCGGGATCGACGCCGTGCTTGCGCAGGATGTCAGGGGCCTCGACGCGCTGGTACTCGTCCGGGTCGATGCCGTTGTGGATGACGTGGATCTTGTGCGGGTCGAGGTTGAACAGGCGCAGCAGGTCGAACTTGGTTTCCTCGGAGACGGCGATGACGGCGTCGGCCATCTCCAGGGCGGTGCGCTCGAGCCAGACGGTGAAGTCGTAACCGCCGCCGAGCTGCTCGCGCTTCCAGGGGCGCAGCGGCTCCAATGAGTGCACGGTGAGCACCATGGGCAGCCCGTAGTTGAGCTTGGCCAGGATGCCGCCGAAATGCGAGTACCAGGTGTGCAGATGGACGATCTGGGCGTCGATGCCGCGCGTGTTGAAATCGAGGCAGCGCTGCACGGCCCCGAACACCGACTTCAAATTCGAGGGGCAGGACCAGTCGCCACTGTCCAGGCCGGCGCCGTGCACGACCGGGTTGCCATCGCTCTGCTGATCGCCGAAGCAGCGCACCTCCACCTCCATGAGCTTGGCCAACTCGCGCGTGAGGTATTCGACATGGACGCCGGCGCCGCCGTAGATGTGCGGCGGGTATTCGTTGGTGAGGAAAAGCGATTTCATGGAGCCGCTTTCATCTAGCCCGCATTTGGCCCCCCTGTCCACTGCGGCTTGTGTTGCCCCTACCCGGGCGGTGCCGATCAGAACCGTTTCACAGCCCGGCCATGCCCGCCCGCGCCAGCGGCGAGGTGCCGCCGCGCGGGTCGGGAAGGGGGCTTAGGCGTTGGCGCGCAGGATCTGCGCGAGCACGTAGGGCAGGATGCCGCCGGCGCGGTAGTAGTCGATCTCCACCGGCGTGTCGAGACGGACGACGACCGGCACGTCGAACGACGAGCCGTCGGCCTTGGTCACGCGCAGGGTCGCCTCGCTCTGCGGCTTGATGGCGTTGGAGATGCCGAGCAGATCGAAGCTGGCGTCGGCCAGGTCCTTGACTTTGTCGTAGTCGGCCTTGTCCTTGAAGTTGCAGGGCAGCACGCCCATGCCAACCAGGTTGCTGCGGTGAATGCGCTCGAAGGACTTGGTGATGACCGCCTTGACGCCGAGCAGGCGCGTGCCCTTGGCCGCCCAGTCGCGGCTGGAGCCCATGCCGTAGTCCTCGCCGCCGATGACGACGGTCGGGGTGCCGGCCTTTTGATAGGCGACCGCGGCATCGTAGATCGACATCTCCGTGCCGGCGGGCTGCAGCAGGGTGTCGCCCCCCTCCTTGCCACCGAGCATGAGGTTCTTGATGCGGACGTTGGCAAAGGTGCCGCGGGTCATGATGCGGTCGTTGCCGCGGCGGCTGCCGTAGCTGTTGAAGTCGGCCTGGGCGACGCCGTTTTCCTCGAGGTGACGGCCGGCCGGGCTGGTCTTCTTGATGGCGCCGGCCGGGCTGATGTGGTCGGTCGTGACGCTGTCGCCAAAGATGCCGAGCGGACGCGCGCCGTGGATCTCGGCGATGTCACGCGGCTCCATGCTGAAGTCCTCGAAGAACGGCGGATGCTGAATGTAGGTGCTCTTGGCGTTCCAGCCATAGACAAGGCCGGTGGAAGCGGGGATCTCGTTCCACTTCGGGTTCTGGCTGGCGAAGTCGGTGTAGAGCGCGCGGAAGACGTCCGGCGAAAGGGCGGTGAGCATGACCTCGCGGATTTCCTCGAGGCTCGGCCAGATGTCCTTCAGGTAGACACCGCTGCCGGCAACGATTTCCTCGGTCGACAGGTCGATGTCGACCGTGCCGGCGATGGCGTAGGCGACGACGAGCGGCGGGCTCATCAGGAAGTTGGCCTTGATGCTCTGGTGCACGCGCGCCTCGAAGTTGCGGTTGCCGGAGAGCACGCTGGCGGCGACGATGTCCTCGGCGCGGACAACGTCCTCAATGCCGGGGTCGAGCGGGCCGGAGTTGCCGATGCAGGTGGTGCAGCCGTAGCCGACGGTCTGGAAGCCGAGCTTGTCGAGTTCCTGCTGCAGGCCGGTCTTGGTGAGGTAATCGGTCACCACGCGGCTGCCCGGGCCAAGGCTGGTCTTGACCGCCGGCTTGACGGTCAGGCCCTTGGCGTTGGCCTTCTTCGCCAGCAGGCCGGCGGCGAGCATGACGCTGGGGTTGCTGGTGTTGGTGCAGCTGGTGATGGCGGCGATGAGCACGCTGCCGTGAGTGATGACGTCCTTTTCACCGCCCTTGCTGTCGACCTTGACCTCCCAGAGCGGATAGGCGGGTTCCTCATTTTCCTCAATGGCCACCCCCTCCTGGGCGCCGAGTGCCTGGGAGACCGAGCCGCCTTCCGGTTCGGCGTCGAGGCTGGCCGGAAGGTTGTCGGGCGCGCCGAGGCTGACTTCCGGCTGCTTGCCGTAGCCCTGCGGGGTCGGCTTGGCGAGCATCTCCTCCCAGGTCTGCTTGAGGGCATCGACCGTGATGCGGTCCTGCGGACGCTTCGGGCCGGCGACGCTTGGCTGGATCTGGCCGAGGTCGAGTTCGAGTTCGCTGCTGAATTCGATCTCGCCCTTCTTCGGGATGCCGAACATGCCCTGGGCGGTGAAGTAGTTCTTGAAGGTCGCGCACAGCTCCTCGCTGCGGCCGGTGCCGCGCAGGTAGTTGACACTCTCCTCGTCGACCGGGAAGAAGCCCATGGTGGCGCCGTACTCGGGCGCCATGTTGGCGATCGTCGCGCGGTCGGGCAGCGGCAGGCTTTCGGCGCCCGGGCCGTAGAATTCGACGAACTTGCCGACCACCCCGTGCTTGCGCAGCATCTGGGTGCAGTGCAGGGCGAGGTCGGTGGCGGTGACGCCCTCGCGCAGGGCGCCGGTGACGTAGACGCCGACGACTTCCGGCACCAGGAAGGTGACCGGCTGGCCGAGCATGCCGGCCTCGGCCTCAATGCCGCCGACACCCCAGCCAACGACGCCCAGGCCGTTGATCATGGTAGTGTGGCTGTCGGTGCCGACGAGGGTGTCCGGGTAATAGACGCCGTCCTTTTCCAGCACGCCCTTGGCGAGGTACTCCAGATTGACCTGGTGCACGATGCCGATGCCGGGCGGCACGACCTTGAAGGTGTCGAAGGCCTGTTCGCCCCACTTGAGGAATTCGTAGCGCTCGCGGTTGCGCTCGAACTCGAGCTCAAGGTTCCTGTTGAGCGCCTCCTGCGTGCCGGCGAAGTCGACCTGCACGCTGTGGTCGACGACGAGGTCGACCGGCACCAGAGGCTCGATCATCTTCGGGTTCTTGCCGAGTTCATGGACCTTGCTGCGCATGGCGGCGAGATCGACCAGCAGCGGCACGCCGGTGAAGTCCTGCAGGACGATGCGCGCGACGGTGAAGGGGATCTCGTAGTCGCCCGGGTTCTTGGCGTTCCAGTTGGCGAGGTTGGCGACGTCCTTCTCGGTCACCTTCTTGCCGTCGAGGTTGCGCAGCAGCGACTCCAGCACGATGCGGATGGAGATCGGCAGCCGGGAGACCTTGCCGACGCCCTGCTTCTCCAGTTCGGGCAGGGAGTGGAATTTGCCGGGGGCGCCGGAGCCGGTGGGGAAGGTGCTGAGGGTGTTCATGAGGGTGAAAGGGGCGGAAACGGGGAAAGAAGGCATGCCGCCGCGTCGCGCAAGTCCGATCGCGCGTTCGCGGCCGAAAGCCGGCGGATTTTTGGCGGTTGCCGGGCTTCAGCGCGGCTCCAGGGCCAGGACCAGGCGCTCGTAGCCGAGGGTGCGGTCGAAGGCGGCCTCGTGCTCGACCCGCTCGACGGCTTCGACGACGCTGAGCCGGCCGACCTTTTCGCAGCAGAGGCGCAGCAGGGTGCGCAGGATCAGCCGCGCGTGCGGGGCGCCCAGGCAGAGGTGGTTGCCGAAACCGAAGGACAGGTGCGGGTTCGGCTTGCGGTCGAGGCGGACCTCCTCCGGGGCGGGGAAGGCAGCCTCGTCGAAATTGGCCGAGGACCAGCACAGCGAGATGCGCTGGCCGGGCGGCACCCCGACGCCATGCAGTTCGGCGCCGGCCGGACAGACGCGGCCGATGTGGGTGAGCGGCATGAAGACGCGGAAAAACTCCTCGCTGGCGAGCGTGATGCGCTTTGGATCGGCGCGCAGGAATTCCAGCGCCTCGGGATGCTCCGCCAGGTGGCCGAGCGCGCAGGCGATGGTGTGGATGATGGTGTCGCGACCGCCGGCAAAGGCGAGGTTGGCAAAACCCAGGCACTCCTCGCGGGTCAGGCGCCGGCCGCGGAACTCGGCCTGCACGAGGGCGCTGAAAAAGTCGTCGCCGGGCTGGGCCGCCGCCTCGTCGAACTTCCGTTCCAGGTAGGCATCGAGCACGGTGCCCTTCTTGAACTCGCCGCCGGTGACCTTGAAGACGTGGATGCCCCAGCCGATCCAGGTCTCGGCCTCGGCCTCGGCGGTGTTGAGCAGGTAGGTCAGGGCGCGCGACTGCACCGGCAGGGCGAAGTCGTTCACCACCTCGATCCGGCCGCGCCGCAGGGCGTCGTCGAGGAAGCCACCGATCAGGGCCTCGACCCGGGCGATCATCGCCGGTTCCTTGGCGCGCTGGAAAAACGGTTCGACGATGGCGCGGTAGTCCTCGTGGTCGGGCGGATCGGTCTCGATCGGCAACTGGCGCACCGAGCGCACCTCTTCCTCCGACGGGATCGGCACGCGGAAGGGGGCGTCGGAACTGAAGGTCTGCCAGTCCTTCGCCGCCCGCCGCACGTCCTCATGGCGCAGGATCATCGTGATCGCCTCGCCATGGAAGGGGCACTTCAGCACGCCATCGGCGGCGCGGGCTTCGCGGAAGGGATCGGAGAAGGCGGACATGGCGAACGATGGAGGGCGTTGGGGTTGGCTGTCAACGCCGCGCGGTGGGGTTTCGTTTCAGGGGGACCCGGTACCGTCACAAAGCCATGTTTCCAACGGTCGGTGCCTGACCCTAAACAGCGTCAGGCAGCCCGAGGGGCGGCGAGGCTTCGCATTGGCGGCTCGCGCCGAAGCCTTGTCGCTTTTGGGCGGTTGCAGGAACAGCCTCTGAATTGTCCTTTCGATAAAGATCGATGATGAATGATCCATCCTTTACAAAAGGATACATTTGAAACATGAGCGACGCCACCACCCGGGCACGCGAGTTCCGCGCCCTTTCCGAAGCCATGGCCGAACACAAAAAGCTCCCCGGTCTCATCCTCACCGCCACTTCCACCGGCCTCAGCCATGCCCGGAGCGAGGCTCCCCCAGGCATCACCATCCGCCCCGCGTGGGAATGGATGCTGGAGAGTACCGCTTCTTGATCCTTCCAGTACTTCATCACCCGCACGCCTTCGTAGTCCTGGCCGTGCAGTGGGGGCTTCGCTGAGGAGTTGCCTGCAGCGAGCGGCCTTGGCGGCGGCGAGGATGGCCGCGTCCCAGTAAGACTCTTTGTTGGTATCAACGAAGCGCATCGCGGTCGTGGAGTTCGTCCCTGCTGAGATTGTAAGCGGGATTGAGTCAGATGCGGCGGGCACGAAGTTCGGTACGAAGCTCTTGCTCCTCTCTGGCAAGTCGCTGAAACTCGGTTTCGGCAGATTCGCCGACCGTCAGCCGGATGAGGAAGTTCCGGAACAAGGCCTAGATGGAGGGGGACTGCTCGGCAGCCTTCATGCGCTCATGGTGGTACAAATCGTCATTAATGCTGGTGGTGATGTTTTTCATCAGGTGTCCGAATTTAGGGGGCTGGATCACTTTCACCCACTCAATCTAGCGAAGAGCCTTAAAATCCCAGATCATGTCCCACGCCGTGGGAATGCCGGATGAAGCTGAAGCTCCAGCCCCCAAGAACCACATCAGGTTCTGTGAGCGCGAGCTGTAGATTTTCAAAAAGTCGGCTGTGATCATGATCAGGGTAAAAGCGGACACCACACCTTCTCAAACCCAAAGCCCGCAAAGTCCGTGGGATTGGCTGTAGCGAAGTGGGTGACGCCGTGGTGGCGGAGGGTGAGGGCGAGGCGGGCGTCGATGATGTGGCGGAAGCCCGAGGTGGTTTTGGAGGCCCAGTTCCAGAGGGGTTTGCCGACCTCGGGTTCGTAGTCGCCGAACTCCCAGGCGGGATGCGTGCGGAGGACGTCGCAGAACGCCGTGGCTTCCTTGGCGCTTTTGGGCTTCTTGAACACGGCGGGATTGCGGAGCTGCATGTAAAGCTCCACCAGCACGAGGCCGCAGAGCAGGAAACGCTCGCCGACGATTTCCTCCTCAAAGAAGCGGCGGGCAGCTTCGTGATGCGGCGAGCAAGGATTGGCCGCGTAGAGGAAGAGGTTGGTGTCGGCGGCGAGGATCATGACGCGCTGCGTTCAAGGATGGCCTCCGCTTCGGGCCGCACAGCGGCAGGATTGGTGAGGAAGTCGCCACCGCAGTCAAGAGTGGGAAAGCGCCAGGCCTTCCTCGGCGCGGGCTCCTCGGGGAAGCGGGTGACGAAATGCTCCGCCGCCTTGCGCATGACCTCGGAGAGCGACCAATCCTGTCGCTCGGCGATCTCCTTGAGCCGCTGGTACAGCGGTTCGGGGAACTGGATTTGAGTGCGTGTCATGATGTCATTTATACATCATGTGTGCAGAGATGTCAATTTGCCGGCATTTGCCAATCAAGAAACGGATTCACCTCCCGCCGGTCGGCGCCGGCGCAGCAGCAGGGACAGGACGCCGAGGGCGGTGAGCAGGGTGCGGCCGGGTTCGGGCACGACGACGAGGACGCCGCTGGTGGTGAAGCGGCTGATGTCCCAGACCAGGCCGCCGTCGAGGGTGGGCAGGTTGAGCTGGCTGAGGTCGTCATCGGCACCTGTGCGGTAGTTGCTGCCGGGATCGAAACCGGAGAAGTCGCCCCCGACCGAGCTGGTCCAGTCGAGCAGGTTGAAGACCTGGCCGGCCTCGGCGGTGAAGCCGTCGGCCCGCACGGTGAGTCGTCCTGCCCAGACCAGGCTGGAATCCACGCCGGCATCAAAGACCAGGCGGTCATGCTCGCCGGCGCCGCTGATGGCATCGACGTGGGCCTGGTAACCGGTGCTGCCGATGGCATGACCGCCGAAGGTGGGATCCACCGCGCCCTGGTTGGTGGGCTGACGCAGGTCGAGCACGACGAGGGCGCCGTTCTCGATGACGAACTTGGCCTGGGCGCTGGTCTGGAAGCTGAGGGTGCCGAAGGCGGAGGACGCCGTGTCGCTGCCGGCGTGCAGGCTGGCACCGCTGGCGAGGGTGAAGTCGCTGCCTTGAACGATGCCCGTGCCGAGCAGGGTGGCACCGGAGTCGATCTTCACCGCGCCGATGCCGGTAGTGGCGCCGGTGGCGAGCAGCAGGGAGCCGGCGGTGACGCGGGTGCCGCCGGTGTAGGTGTTGGCGGCGGTGAGTTCGAGTCGGCCAGCACCATCTTTGAGC
>CANNUR010000117.1 GCA_947523045.1 uncultured Prosthecobacter sp. | reverse complement strand
GATCTGGCTCATGCGCTCATTGCCGGCGTCGGCGGCCAAAATCTGGCGGATCAGCAGAACGGCGATCACCAGGCCGGCAACGGCCAGGGCGATTGAGACAACGACACCTTGTTCGAGGAGCATGGAATTCATCGGGAGTATAAAAAACAACCGGCTGGTTGGGGCCGGTTCATGAAGCCGGCGAGTCTAGAAGCTTCCTTTCATCTAGCAAGATTCTTTTGTGACAGGGCAAGACTCTTTTGTGATGGACGCTCATCAAACAGAGGCTGCCGGCTCGCGCCAGACGCCGGCGGTCATGACGATTTTGGGGTGCTGGGGCACACCGCATTCGCCACGCGCCACCTGCTCCGCCAACAACTCGGCGGCAGCCGCGCCGAGCACGCCCGCCTGCTGGTCGATGCCACCCAGCTCCGGCCGGCTGAGTGTCCAGTTCAGGGTGAAGTGCGCCGGCCGCTGCCCGGCAGGCAACTCCGACAGCCAGTCCAGGCACTGCTGGGAGGGATCGATCACCGCGTCCGGTCGCGACTGCCGCAGCCAGGCGAAAAAGTCCTCGCGTGCCGGCCGGCGCACCAGTCGCAGCAGGCTGCCGGCCTGGGCGGCGGGCAGGGGATGATGGGTCAGGAAACTCGCCGGCCAGGCGCCAAACATGCGGTCGTTGACGGTGCGTTCCGAGTAGAAGCCGATGCGCCGGAAACCGCGGCGGCGCAGGGCGCGCAGCAGGGTCATCATGCCGAGGAAGTGATGGTGGTGTACGCGGTGCAGTTCAGGACGCGCGTAGCCGAGGCCGATGACGACGCTGCTGAAGTCCTCCCAGCGGATGGGCACGCGGGCGCGGCTGCGCGAGATGAGGGGCGACAGGATCAGGCCGCGGATGCCGCGGGCAACGAGGATCTCCGACAGGCGGCGGCCGCTCATGCCGCGGGCGGCGAGCTGGAACTCCTCTAGTCGGTAGCCGAGTTCGTTGGCGCGGCGCGCGGCACCGTCAAAGAGTTCGAGGCCCCAGGGGGAACGGACGGCGGCCTCGCGCCGGTCCGACCAGATGAAGGCGAGGGCGGGGGACTCGGCCGTCCGGCGACCCTCGCGCAGGCGCGCCATGAGGCGGGTCAGTTCCGGGTCCGGCTGCCAGCCAAGCTCGGCTGCCGTGGCGAGAATGCGCTCACGCAGGGGCGCGGCCACGTGATGGCCGCCGCGCAGGGCGCGCGAGACGGTCATGCGCGAAACACCGACCCGTTCGGCAATCTCGGCCAGGGAAGGACTGGGCATGACTGTTACTGTAACAGTCATCCGGTGATTGCAAGCGGAGGGCGGTGTCGTTTACAATGGACCTTCATTTGCCCATGAAAACACCCCGCTTCCTCCTCGCCGCGCTCGCGGCCACTGCCCTGTCCAGCCAGGCCCAGCCGCTCTGGGTCGAGGCGGAATCCTTTGCCAATCCCGGCGGCTGGATGCTCGACACCCAGTTCATCGACATCATGGGCTCACCCTACCTGCTCGCCCACGGCATGGGCGCGCCGGTCAAGGATGCGCAGACCGAGGTGAACGTGAGCGAGCCCGGTCGCTACCGCGTCTGGGTGCGCACGAAGAATTGGGTGGGGCCCTGGGAAGCCCCCGGTGCGCCCGGCAAGTTTCAGGTCAGCGTCAACGGTGCCAAGCTCGCCAAGGTGCTCGGCACCGAGGGCAAGGACTGGCTCTGGGAGCTGGCGGGCGAAGCCGAACTAGCGGCCGGCAAGGTGTCGCTCGGCCTGCACGATCTGACGGGTTTCGAGGGCCGTGTCGACGCCCTGCTGCTCACCCGTGACGCGGGTTTCACGCCGCCGGCGGATTTTGCCGCCACCAATCAGCTGCGCCGCCAATCGCTCGGCCTGCCGGAAACCGCGCCGGAGACCGAAGAATACGATCTCGTTGTGGTCGGTGGCGGTTACTCGGGCATGGGGGCGGCGATCAGCGGTGCCCGCCAGGGCTTGAAGGTGGCCTTCATCCAGAACCGTCCCGTGCTCGGCGGCAACGGTTCCGGCGAAGTCCAGGTCTGGGCCATGGGCGGCACCCGTCGCGGCCTGTACCCGCATCTCGGCGAAATCGTCGAGGAGTTCGCCGACCGTGCC
The DNA here is from genome assembly GCA_947523045.1 of uncultured Prosthecobacter sp. GTDB lineage: Bacteria > Verrucomicrobiota > Verrucomicrobiia > Verrucomicrobiales > Verrucomicrobiaceae > Prosthecobacter. The sequence goes on along the minus strand of CANNUR010000117.1, from coordinate 6,429 downwards.
AGCAACAGCCCGGCCGCTTCTCCGGACGAGTTCAACGACCGCCTCAAGGAGGAGGTCGTGCGCGCCGAGGCGAACATCGATCTTTTCCTCAACACCCACGTGCATGCCGTGGAAATGGCCCAGGGCGGCGAGCGCCGCCTGCGCAGCGTCGTTGGCCTCGACACCCGCACGGGCAAGGAAACCCGCTTCCGCGGCAAGTTCTTCAGCGACTGCACCGGCCACGGCAGCGTCGGTGCGCTTGCCGGCGCGGAGATCCTCATGGAGGAAAAGGGCCGCATGGGCATGAGCAACATGTGGGTGCTGAAAAAGGTCGCCCAGCCGCGGGCCTGGCCGGAGACGCCCTGGGCGCTGCCGCTGGGGCTCGACGATTTCCCCGAGCCGCGTCCGCTGGAGCCGGCCGGAGTGAAGAACAAGTCAAACCTGACCGGCTACGATCTGGGCTACACCCCGGTGCCGAATCCCGAGGAATATGTGCATGGCGAGTGGTTTTGGGAAAGCGGCTTTGACCAGGATCCCATCAACGGCCTCGAGCGCATCCGCGACTGGAACTTCCGTGCGGTCTATGGCGCGGTCAGCGCGCTGAAAAAGCATCTGCCGGAAAAGTACGGCAACTACGACATGCAGTGGCTGGCCTATGTCGGTGGCACCCGCGAGTCGCGCCGAATCGTTGGCGATTTCCTCCTCAAGGGCGAGGACATGGTCAAGGGCGTCATCCAACCCGACGCCTGCGTGCCGACCACCTGGGACCAGGACCTGCACTACCCGAAGGAGCAGTATGCCGGCAAGTTCCCCGACAACCCCTTCATCTCGCGCGCCGAGTTCGGCAAGCACACCGACCGCAAGAACGGTTACCCGGTGCCCTACCGCTGCTTCTACTCAAAGGACATCGGCAACCTGTTCATGGCCGGCCGCAACATCAGCGTCGATCGCTGGGCCCTCGGCAGCACCCGCGTCATGCGCACCTGCGGCATGATGGGCGAGGTGGTCGGCAAGGCCGCCTGGATCAGCGTCCGCCATCACACGACGCCGCGTGGCGTCTATGAGCAGTACCTCGACATCCTCAAGGATCTCATGAGCAAGCCGGGGGCCATGCGCCGCGACAGCCTGGAAGGCGAACTCTACCTGCCGGCCAATGCCAAAAAGCTGCCGGAGATCGTCAGCGACAGCATCGATCCGAAGAAGCTTGAGGGTCTGGTCATCGACGATGAGGACGCCGAACTGACCGGCAACTGGGCCACGGGCGAAGGCCTCAAACCCTTCGTGGGCAACCACTACAGCTACACCCAGGCCAAGGACGCCAGCGCGCGCTTCTCCTTCGCCGTCAAGGAGAGCGGTCGCTACGAGGTCTTCATCTACTGGCAGCCGCACGAGAACCGCGCCAAGGCCGCGCCGGTTAGCGTGCTCAGCGCCGACGGCGAAAAGACCCTGCGGGTCGACCAGTCGAAACCCGCCGCCGGCAAGCAGGGCGCTCACAGCCTGGGCGAGTTCCGCTTCAACGCCGGCGAGGAGGCCGCCGTCATCTTCCGCACCGACGCCGCCCGCGGCAACGTCCACCTTGACGCGGTGCAGGTGGTGCGCCTGCCCTGAGACCGCACGTCCGCCTTGCGGCATTCAGTCGCCCCCGGGGTTTTTCCCGGGGGCGATTTTTTTTTCTTGTCGCCAGCCGCCCTTCCGGATAAAACCGCGGCCCGTCCATGCTTCGAGGAGCCGCCATCATCTGTCTGACCGCGCTGGTTGCGCGTGCCGAGGATCTGCCTCTGCCCACCGGCGAGGGGTTTTTCCTGGAGCCGGTGCCGCAGGGGCTGCCGGCCAGCGGCGCGGCCTTCCTCAAGCCGACCAAGTCGATCAAACCCCCGCCGGCCCTGCCGGGCGGTCGCCTTGCCGCCGCCCAACCCCAGGTGCATGCGCCGACGGAAGCGCGCCTGCGCCGGCTGATTCTCCTACCCGGCGGATTGAGCCCGCAGGCCATGCGCGAGCAGATCGCCGCGGGCGGTCAGGGGCTGAAGCCGATGACGGTGGTCGGCATGCAGGCGCCCGCCCCTGTGCTCGCCGATCTGGCTTCCTTCTTCGGCGGCACTGTCAATCCCGAGACCCAGAAGCGTCTGGTCGACACCGTCCGTCACGGCCTCGCCGAAGGTCGCAGTGCCCCCAAGCGGGTGGAAGTGGTGGGCTGGCTGCCCGGCGAGGGCGTCATGGCCCTGGCGGTGTATCCCGAGGGCTGAGTCCGGCTGCCACTGAGCGCCGCTGCCTGAGGTTGCGTTTGGCGCCGTTGCAGGCCCCCAGTCACAGACGAGCTGCCATCGACGGATGCCGCCAGCACAGTCGAAGACCGCCCCCTTGAATCCGGCGCGCTCAGACCTGGCCGACCTCAGCGCAGGTAGAGAAACTCGTTGGTCATCATCCAGGCCTGGCAGAGCAGTTCCCAGGTCTGCCGCTCACGCATGGCCGGATCCTCGACCTGCGAGGCGAGGGTGGCATCGGCGGCGGCGAGGAAATTGCGCGCGTTCTGGATGTCATCGGCACGGGCGGCACGGCCGTAGGCGAGCGCAACCGCCCGGCGCACCCGGGCTTCCAGGTCGCCCTCCTGGCGTTGCAGGCGGGTCGACAGGCCCGCGGCGGCCTGGCTGGCCAGCGGGCTGTTCATCAGCAGCAGGGCCTGCGGCGAGACGATGGTGCTGTTGCGCTGGCCGGTCGACACCGCCGGATCGGGGTAATCGAACTGCTGGAAGAGGTCGTACAGATTGTTGCGGATGATTGGCAGGTAGAGGGCGCGGCGCAGGCTGTCGTACTTGGTCGCATCCTTCGAGGTGTGGTTGAAGACGAACTGGCGGTTGCGCAGTGGCACGGTCTTGCCGCCCATGTTGAGGTCGAGCAGACCTGAGACGGCGAGCAGGCTGTCGCGCACCTCCTCGGCTTCCAGTCTCCGCATCGGGAAGTGGTGCAGCAGGCGGTTTTCCGGATCCAGTTCAGCGGCCTGGGCGGCCTTGGGCTGCTGGTCGCGTCCGCCCTGGCGATAGGCGCGGCTGGTCAGGATGAGACGGTGCAGGTCCTTCAGGCTCCAATCATTGGCCGGCAACCAGCGCGCCAGCCAGTCGAGCAGTTCCGGGTGGCTGGGGGCATCGCCGAGCAGGCCGAAGTTGTCGGGGGTGCCGACGATGCCGCGGCCGAAGTGCCAGGTCCAGACGCGGTTGACGATGACGCGCGCGGTCACAGGGTGCGCGGGATCAGTGAGCCAGCGTGCGAGTTCGAGGCGGCCGCTGCGCTCCTTGGGAAAGCTCGGGGCGGCGGCGTCGGGCGACTGCATCACCTGGATGAAACCGCGAGGCACCTCCTTGCCCAGCGTGAGATGGCTGCCGCGGATGTGGATGGCGAGCTTGGGTTGAATGGTCTCGGCGTCGCGCACGCCGATGGCGGTGGGCAGGTCGGGCAGGGATTTTTCAATCGCCTCCATCTCATCCATCAGGCGCATGACCTTGGCTTCCGCGGTGGCGCCGGGCGTTTTTTTCGCCTCGGCCTGGGCGGTCGAGACTTCCTTCTTCTTGGCCGCCAGTGCCTGTTCGGCGATCTTCACCGCGGCAAAGTCCTCGAAGTCTCCCAGCGGCGTTTCATGGGCCAGCGACAAGGCGCCCATGCGGTCACTGCTGAATGACTGGGTGCTTTTGAAGATGGCGGCGAGGGCGTAGTAATCGGCCTGGGTGACCGGATCGAACTTGTGGTCGTGGCAGCGCACGCAGCCGAGCGTCATGCCGAGGAAGGCGCGACCGGTGGTTTCGAGTTGCTCGTCGATGACATCCATCGCCAGCTTTTCCTTGTCGGGCTCGGCCAGCACCTTCGCACCGAGATTGAGGAAGGCGGTGGCGGTGGCCTGTTCCTGGCGCTCGGCCAGATCGCGCGCCGGCAGCAGGTCGCCGGCGATCTGTTCGGTGAGAAAGCGGTCGAAGGGTTTGTCGTTGTTGAAGGCGCGCACCACGTAGTCGCGGTAGCGCCAGGCCGTGCCCAGGGCGATGTTTTCGTCGAGGCCGTTGGAGTCGGCGTAGCGGGCGACGTCGAGCCAGTGGCGGCCCCATTTTTCGCCGTAGTGCGGCGAGGCGAGCAGGCGGTCGACCAGGCGGCGCACGGCGGCCTCGGGCGCGGCCTTGTGATCGGCAACGAAGGCGGACAATTCTTCCGGCGTCGGCGGCAGGCCGGTCAGGTCGAAGGTGATGCGGCGCAGGAAGGTGGCGGGATCGGCGGGCGGGGCGAAATCGAGGCCCTTTTCGGCGAGTTTGGCCTGCAGGAAGGCATCGATGGGATGACCTGCCTTGGGGGTTGGCACCTCGGCGACCGGACGGAAGGCCCAGTGGCGGCGGCCCTGCTCGACGTCGACCGGACGCGGCTTGACGGAGGCGGCGATCTCCTCGCTGCGCGGGTCGGGTGCGCCGCGCTTGACCCATTCCTCCAGGACGCGCTGTTCGGCGGCCGAGAGCGGGCTCTTCGGCGGCATCTGCAGCTCGCGCTTCTGGTAGCGGATGGCGGTGATGAGGAGACTCTTGTCGGGATCACCGGCGATGAGGGCCGGGCCGTTGTCGCCGCCCTGCAGCAGGGCCGGCTGGGAATCGACGGTCAGGCCGCCCTTGCTCTTGCCGGCTTCCGCGGAATGGCATTCGTAGCAGCGTTCGACGAGGATGGGCCGGACCTTCTTTTCAAAGAACTCCAGGTCTGCGGCGGACGGCTCCGCGCGCGCGGCCGCGAGCAGGCCGGCGCCGGTGGTGAGGGCCAGAAGAGCGTGAAGACGCATGACCCTTGCTACGGGCCTCGTGGGGGCGTTCTTGCCGTCTGGACGGGATCAGCCGCGCTGGAAGAACCCGCGCTGCTTGGCGCTGATGGGCAGGCCGCACTTTTCCATGACCTGCAGCATGTCCTCCCAGACCTGGCGCTTCACCTCCAAGCCCCCGCCGGCGAGGCGTTCCTCGCGCAGGATGAAGCTCGGATGGAAGGTGACCATGGTGGGGATGCCGCGCACTTCAAAGAAGCGGCCGCGCAGGCGCGACACCGGCCCCTCGATGCCGAGTCCCTCGCAGGCGGTCTTGCCCAGGGCAACGATGACCTTGGGCCGGAGGATGTCGATCTCGGTGAGGATGAAGGGCAGGCAGGCGCGCATTTCCTCGCGGGTCGGCGCACGGTTGGAGCTGCCTTGGTCGGGCATGGCCGGACGGAACTTGCAGATGTTGCTGATGTACACCCGCTCGCGGTCCAGGCCCATGGCCTTGATGATGCCGGTCAGTTTCTGGCCGGCGGGGCCGACAAAGGGTTCACGCTGGCGCTCCTCCTCGGCACCCGGCGCCTCGCCGATGAACATCAACTCGGCCTCAGGCGAGCCGGTGGCAAAGACCATCGTCTCGCGCAGACTGCCGAGGGCGCGCGGCTCGGGGGCGGCTTCGGCGAGCGCCTGCAGGGCAGCCAGTTTCTCGGCCTTGCTGGTGCCCGGCACCGTCAGCACGAGATCGGTTTCGGCCGGCGCTGCCGCCGGTGCCGTCGCCATCTCCTGCACAAGGGAGGCGGAAGCGCGCACCGGCTCGGTGTCCTCCTCCACCAGTCGTCGCACCTCCGCGGCGCGGGCGCGCCGGCCCTGGCGATAGGCGCGCAGCCGCTCCAGGCTGTCGGGACGCAGCGGCACGTGGCTGGCGCCGGCCGCCCGGCGCTGTTCGAGATAGGCTTTCAGGACGGCTGCCGCCTGCATGGACATGGCTCATTCTTGGGCCAGCCGTGGCGGTGGCTCAAGCGGATTCGCCTCAGGGCCCGTCGAAGATCATGCCCTTGGTGTGGGCCTGGCCCTCGGCGCGGCGCTGGCGCGCCTCGGCAAAGAAACTTTTCAGCAGGGCCACGCTCTCCTCGGCAAGCACGCCGGCGGTGATCTCGCAGCGGTGGTTCAGGTTTGGTGCCTGCAGCAGGTTCCAAAAGCCGCCGGCCGCCCCGCCCTTGGGATCGACGCAGCCGAAGATGACGCGACGCACCCGGCAGTGCACGAGCGCGCCCGCGCACATCGGGCAGGGTTCCTTGGTGACGTACAGGTCGCAGTCGGTCAGCCGCCAGTCCTCGAGCGCGCTCTCTGCCTGGGTCAGCGCCAGCATTTCGGCGTGGGCGGTGGCGTCCTTGAGCGTTTCAACCTGATTCCAAGAACGGGCGATGACACGCTCCTGATGCACGATCACGGCGCCAATCGGCACCTCGCCTTGGCGCGCCGCCTTGGCGGCCAGGCGCAGGGCCTCGCGCATGAACAGGGCATCGGAGGGCGGTTCAAGGACGGGTGGCAGTTCGCTCATCCCGTCATCCTCCCACAGGCCCCGCGCCGATGCAACGCGCGCTCGCACCCGGCGGCCGATTCAGCCGCCGGCGGTGATCTGAACGATCTCAATGACGTCGCCCTCGGCGACCGTGGCTGCATCGATC
>CANNUR010000116.1 GCA_947523045.1 uncultured Prosthecobacter sp. | reverse complement strand
GGGATCGCGTGACGATTTTCATCTCCACGCATTTCATGAATGAAGCGGAGCGATGCGATCGCATCTCGCTCATGCATGCGGGAAAGGTGCTGGTGAGCGATAGTCCGGCGGAACTCGTGCGCAAACGTGACGCAGTGGATCTCGAAAGCGCTTTCATTTCCTATTTGCGCGAAGCTGAGCAGGACGGCGCTTCGCCACAAACACGGGAAGAAGCGAACAAGCCCGGACCCATTCCGGTTTCGGCAACGCCGGCTCCAGTCCGGCGAAGTTTCAGTCTGCGGCGTTGCCTCAGCTACATGTGGCGCGAGGCGCTGGAATTGCGCCGCGACCCCGTGCGCGGAACCTTGGCGCTGCTCGGCTCGGCCATTCTCATGTTCATCATGGGCTACGGCATCACCATGGACGTCGAAGACCTGACCTACGCGGTGCTCGATTTCGATCAAACCACGCTGAGCCAGAACTATGCGCTCAATCTTTCCGGCTCCCGCTATTTCACCGAGCATCCGCCGATCACGAGTTACGAGGAAATGGACTGGCGCATGCGTTCCGGCGAACTGGCGCTGGCCGTCGAACTCCCGCCCGGCTTCGCGCGCGACATCCAGCGCGGCGCGCCCGTCCAGATCGCCGCGTGGGTGGATGGTGCCATGCCCCAGCGGGCCGAGACCATCGTCGGTTATGTGCAAGGCATGCACCAGGGCTGGCTCGGCGACATGGCAAAGCGTCGGCTCGGCCAGAAGCTGACCTCCCCGAGCGCGATCGAAGTCCGCTTTCGTTACAATCCCGACGTGCGGAGCCTGCCGGCGATGGTGCCCGCGGTGATCCCCATTCTCTTGCTCATGATTCCGGCCATGCTCAGCTCCCTCACCGTCGTGCGGGAAAAGGAACTCGGCTCGATCATCAATCTTTACGTTACTCCGGTCACCCGCACCGAGTTCCTGTTGGGAAAGCTGCTGCCCTATCTGGCTCTTGGCTTGATCAACTTTCTGATCCTCACGCTCTTGGCGATCACGGTTTTCGGCGTTCCGATGACCGGAAGTTTTCCGACTCTGTTCGCGGCCGCGTTCATCTACCTCATCAGTGCCACCGGTATCGGCCTGCTGGCCGCGACGTTCACCCGCAGCCAGATTGCCGCGATGTTCGCGACGATGGTCGGCACGATGCTGCCAGCCATCCAGTTCGCGGGCATGATCAACCCCATCTCCTCGCTGGAAGGAGCCGGGGCATTCATCGGCCGTATTTTTCCCACGACCTACTTTCTGCTCATCAGCCGTGGCGTCTTCAACAAGGCGCTTGGGTTCTCCGACCTGGGCGCGGCTTTTGTGCCGCTGCTGCTGGCCATTCCCGTCATCCTCGGCCTTGCCATCACCCTGCTGAAAAAGCAGGAAACCTGAACCATGCTGCGCCGCCTCGCCAATATCTACCGCCTTGGAATCAAGGAGCTATGGAGCCTGGCGCGCGATCCGTTCATGCTCGTGCTCATCGTCTATGCCTTCACGGTGGCGATCTATGTCGCCGCGACGGCAATGCCTGAGACGCTGCACAAGGCTCCCATCGCGATCGTGGACGAAGATGGCTCCCCTCTTTCTGCGAGAATCACCTCTGCATTCTATCCGCCGAACTTCCAGACGCCCATCCTGATCTCGCTACGGGAACTAGACCCCGGCATGGATAAAGGTAACCACACCTTCGCGCTCGTCATTCCCCCGGGGTTCCAGCGCGACGTTCTCGCCGGCCGTTCACCGGCAATCCAGCTCAACGTGGATGCCACGCGTATGAGCCAGGCATTCGCGGGGAGCGGCGATATCCAGCAAATCGTCACGGGAGAAGTGAGCGATTTCGTCCGCCGCTACCGGGGTGGCACGGACGTTCCTGTGCAAATCACGGTGCGCAATCGCTTCAATCCCAATCTCGAGCGAAGTTGGTTCGGCTCGATCACGGAGATCATCAACAATGTCACCATGCTGTCCATCTTGCTCACTGGTGCCGCGCTCATTCGCGAGCGCGAGCACGGCACGGTAGAACACCTGCTCGTCATGCCCGTCACCCCCGGCGAAATCATGCTGGCGAAGGTCTGGTCCATGGCTGCCGTCGTGCTCCTGGCCACCACGATTTCCTTGCTGGTCATCGTCGAAGGCGCGCTCAGAGTGCCGATTGAAGGTTCCATCCCGCTGTTCCTTGCGGGTGCCGCCTTGAATCTCTTCGCCACCACGTCACTGGGCATCTTCCTCGCGACAATCGCGCGCAGCATGCCGCAATTTGGCATGTTGCTCATCCTCGTCCTGCTGCCCCTGCAAATGCTCTCCGGCGGCATGACGCCGCGCGAGAGCATGCCCCAATTCGTGCAGGACATCATGCTCGCCTCGCCCACCACTCACTTCGTCCAACTCGCCCAAGCCATTCTCTATCGTGGCGCCGGATTCGACGTAGTCTGGAAGCCATTTCTCATCCTGCTCATTCTCGGCGCGATCTTCTTCGTTCTCGCTCTGGGACGCTTCCGGAAGACCATCAGCCAGATGGCGTGACGAAAAGCCCCGCTGCCGTTTCCAGCAGCGGAGCTTGCAACCACCGAATGATGTTCCGAGCGCCTACGGCTTCACGATGCGCTTGATGCCGCCGGCGATGGCCTGCTTCCAGCCGTAGAGGCACTCGACCGTGACGAAGATGCGGTTGCTCTGCGTCTCGGTGTAGCGCAGGTAGCCGAAAGTGAGGCCCGTCTCGCGACCGGTGACGGCACCGGCCTCGTCGTATTCAGCGACGGTTCGAGATAGCGCATGGCGACCGCGAGGCCGCTCGCATGGGCCGCGAAGCCGACGAGCTTTTCACCGTTCTCCGGCAGGGACGTGGAGACTTCGCGCGCGCAAATCCGCTACCGCAGCGAACAGAGCGCCGCGCAAAACGAGGCGCTCTCCTCCTCGGCCAAAGCCACCGACCTCAACCACAGGAAATCTATTAAGCGAACCGACTGTGTCCCTGGGTCGGGGCACCACCAAGCAAATTCCATGAGAACGCACTTTTTGCGTTTCCCACTTTTTTCGCTCTCCGCCTCGCCCGTCGCTCCCCAGGACGCTTTCGCTAAGCATTGCAATTCAATCGTTTGAATGCACACCATGAAGGCTGATTCAGCGACGCCGGAGGTGGGAAAGGAAGTGGGAAAAGCACGCTGAAACGCACTCGGGCCGGCTCCATTTTCCCACCGCAACTGGGCTCTGCCGCCGTGGTCGATTGAACTCCTCAGGCCGCGGAATCGCCTTGGCACTGAACAACCTTGTCGATGCGTTCCGGGATTTCAGCATTTGCTGAAGTCCCCGGAGGAGGGGGGCTTTTGACGCCACACCCGGGGCCAGCCCCCATGTCCTTGCAGTCCAACCTCCGTCCTTTGAGTGCTCTCGCCCACCCCACGCGCTGGCGGATCGTGGCACTACTGCTCGACCGCCCGCTCTGCGTCAGCGATCTGGCCGCCATCCTGGACCTGCAGCTCTCGAACCTCTCCAACCACCTGAAACTGCTGCGCGAGTGCGGTGTGCTCAGGGTCGAACGCCGTGGCTCCCTCTGCTTCTACCGGTTGGACGACAGGCTCCATGGGGTGATTTCCTCGATGCATACCGCCTTTGAGCTTTCCGCTGCCTGTGATTCGGTGCTGGGGGCCGATGCCTGGAAGGCGCAGGCGAGCTTTCGCGCATAGGGCAAGCTTCCCACATCAGGCGGCTTTGACAGGCTCCCCGGAGCATGGACGCCATCTCGCCCGACATCGCTCGCAAGCTGCTCACCCGAGACATCGCCAACCTCGCCCAACGCGTCCAGCGGGGCGGCAACTTGAGCCGCTCCGAACGCGCCATGCTCCAGGGCATGGCAGCCTCATCCGGGCCGGCCCAAGCCACGGTGGCGGAGAACTACGTCGAGCTGGCGCGCATCCTGGGGGTGACGCGTCGCTCGATCCAGAACTGGCGAAAACGTTCCGATGCCCCCAAGCCGGCCGCCAACGGCTTTCACGAGGTCGCGGCCTGGCGCGAGTTCATGAGCCGGCACGATCTGAAGGGCGATGCCCCAGCCGCGGACGAGGAAACCGCCCTGCGGGCACGCAAGCTCCTGGCCGAGGTCGAGGAGCGGGAACTGCGCCTGGCGGTCAAGAAGCGCGAATACGTCGCCATCGAGGAAGTTCGCCAGACGTGGACCCGGCAGGTCGGCAGGGCCAAGGAGCTGCTGCGGAACAAGTTCGAGAATGAACTGCCGCCGATCCTCTCTGGCCTGGATGCCACGGGGATCCAGACTGAGAGCCGCAAGGCGATCGATGAGGTCCTGAGCATTCTCCATTCAGGCTCCTGACCGGCTTGACCCGCTCCAAGACTCCCCTACCCTGTGTCACGCCTGCTGAATGTCGGCCTGCGGGTCCTCTCGGGGTCTAGCGCCGGAACGTCGATAAGACCGTCAGCAGGCGTTTCACGTTCTCGTGGGTGATCTGATCCGGACCGAGGCGGAAGACCTGCCAGCCGAGAAGGCCCGCCTCCAGATACTTCTCCAGGTCAGCGTTGAAGCCGGCAGCCCGGTTGTGGCGGCCGTTCACCCAGATGCCGCCCTCGACCTCGATCAACACACGGGCCTCCACCAGCGCAAAATCGGCCCGCCAACGCCTTTCAGGATGGAAGCGGAACTCCCTCTCCAAGGTCGGACCTCCAAGCAGTTTCCAGAGGCTCAGGAAGCGTTCCTCCAGTCGGGAGGGCGAATGAGGAGCTCTGTAGCGCAGGCGGGGCATGGCCTGCGCGCGGAGTCAACCTCTAGCCCGCACACCTCTGAACACCTTCTCGTTGTGGTATTCCACGAACGTAACGTCAATGTGATGACCATCGACACGACGGAAGTTCTCCACTGCGATTTCTCGCACACCATAGTCGAGTGTCGCATGGCAATTCGGACAGAGACACACGATATTGGATTCCACGTCCGGTCCCTGATGAGGTGATCCCAAGGGCTTCAGATGATGCGCTTCGGCGTAGTAGCCTCCAGTTGGCAGAGCGATCTGCACGTTGCAGAGCTGACATTTTCCGCCATGAAGGACCTTGATCCGTTTCGCAAGCGCAGTGTCCCTACTGATTCTGAGAATGGTCACTTCAACTTTTTCCGGCGGACTGTGATCAACGGCCTCGGGGATCCAGTTCTCCGCGACCTTGGCTTCGTCGAACTCGGACTCACCGCCTTTGAAGCATTCACCGCAAGCATGAGCCGAGGGAGGGTTTTTGAATGCGCGATTATCTTCCGCCCACTGAATCAGTGAGCCAAGAGAAGGATCGCAAACCTTATGGTAAGTCGGTGTTGGAAAGCTTCGAGTGAGAAGCGTTTTGCAGCGAGCTCGATGGAAGACGAGGTTGTTGCTGGCATTACGCCCGCTACTTGGAAAGTTCAGAACAAACGCATCTGCGTGCGTTTGCAACCACCGGAAGAATGCGGCTTTTTGCTCTTTGCGGTCGAAGATTTTGGCTGGTGCAATTGGCATGCATTTGAAGGACAATCGGTTGACCCGACAGTCAAGTCCCCAGCAGATCCTTATGGTCTCTACAGCAGCGTCATCTGGTCCGGGTCCTCGACCTGGCTCTCGATCTCATCGGTGATCGTTTTGCTGATGCTGCACTTCACCTTGAGCTTGGCCGGAGCGCCGTTCTGGACCGTGATGCGCAGGCCGATGGCGAACTTGCCGTCCTCATCGGCAGAGTCCTTGGCTTCGCGCCAGTGTGTGGCGAGCAGTTCACGAACGTGATCGAGGGCTTGATCTTGAAGGGGTTGGTCAGTTTCCATGGGGAGGGTCAGGATTCGAGTTCTTGAATGATGCGAGTGACCATGTGCAGGTCGCGCGCGAGGGTCTGTTTCTGTTCGCGGGTGGCCCTCTTGAGCCAGCCGTTGGCCTTCATCTGCGCCCACCAGGCGTTGAGGCGGTTGAGAAAGGGAATGTGGTTGAGGCGGCCGCGGTCGGCCTGGTCCATGAACATCTCATCGGGCTTGAGCAGGCGGCCGGCGATGATGCTTTTGCGCAGGCGACGGGTGGGCACGGCTCCGGTCTCCTCGTCTGCCTCCTCAAGGGCGATCTTGAGCCAGCGCTGCTGCTCGGTTTCTTCGAGCTTGGCCACCGCCTTGTGATGCTCCCAGGAGAGTTGTTCGTTGCGCATCGAGGGCGGCACCCGCCTGGCCACGTAGGCGTAGGTGCAGAGGGTGGAGCGATCCAAACCCGTGAGCCGAAGCGCTTCCTCGTAGATTTCGGCGCTCACCTTGCCTCGGGGGCTCGTCTGCTCCTCAAAGCCCGGGAGCCGCTGTTGCCCGCGAAAGTGGTCTTCACCATACACGAGCCAGTCGCCGATGGCGAAGGCAGCACTGGACATGGCGGCGCCAAACCGGGCGGCCATGCCCTTCCATTCCTCAAAACTGAGGTTCTGACGGATGTCGAGGCCGGTGCGGGTGAGGGTGATTTTGCGGTCGGCGGATTTCATGGGATGCGGCGAAGTCGTTCGTAGCGGGCCTTGCTGTAGCTCTTGCGGGCCAGCAGGGAGCGCATGGCGCGGCTGGGGTTCAGATTGAGGGCTTGCGTCAACTCAACGCAGCGCTTGCTCACGGCGGCCCGGGTCACATCGTGGCGCTTGGCGATCTCGGTCATCGAGTCGCCCTCGTAGGCAAGGCCGGTGACCAGGGCGAGGCATTCGAGCGAGAGGCGGGCGTTGGCCTGGCTGACCATCTCGCCCACCAGGCGGCGTAGCAGTTCGTGGAGCTGTTCGGAAGGCAACGCCTCGCCTGCAGGAGCGGGCTCAGTTGGTTCTGCGGCCTCGCAGCGCGCGCGGGAGGACTCCGCCGCGTCCTTGGTTGCACCGCCTGAGCCGGAGGGAAGGTAAGCCTTGTCCAGGCCGAGTTCCCGGAGCTGATGACGTTGCTCCGCGGGCAGCGAATCGATCCACAGTTTGTATTCCCGGCGATAGACCTCGTCCTGCTCCCGTTGCCGGTGCGGATAGGGGTCTTCGAAGCTGTCCTCGTCGTCGATCATGTGAGCGTCTCTTTTCATTTCTCGCCCCAGTGAGCACACACGCCCGCTTCCACCTCGATGGGCACCTGCGGGAAGAGGGCAGCCATCGCTTCCACCAACGTGGACTGAACCAGCCCGAGGACGGCCTGGGCTTCTTCCTCGGGCACCTCGACGATCACTTCGTCGTGCACCGTGGAGAGGATCCGCGCGGAGGCCGGCAGGCGGCCGCCCAGCAGCACGAGGGCCTGCTTCATGCCATCGGCGCTACTGCCTTGGACAGGGGTGTTGACCAGAGCGGTGAAGCGCTCCCATTCCGAGGCGGTTTCCGGGATGAGGCGGCGGCGGCCGAGCAGGGTTCGAACCTCGCGGGCACCGGCGTCGGCCTTGTTGCGGCTCACCCCATGCCACTGGCGGAGGCGGTCGTAGGTCTGGAAGAACTTCCGGCGGATGCGCTCCGCCTGGTCGAGTTCCAGGTCGACCCCGTAGCTGGAGGCCGCATAGCGGACTAGGCCGGGTGCGCTCTGGCCGTAAACCAAACCAAAATTACAACTTTTGCTGATTTGCCGGTCTTCCTTGGTCACCTCATCCAAGCTCTTGCCCAGCACCTCGGCCGCGGTCTGGCGGTGGAGGTCCACACCGGCTTGGTAGGCAGCGATCATCTTGGTCTCACCCGCGATCACCGCAGCGGCCCGCAGCTCGATCTGGGAGTAGTCGGCCACGATCAGCTTGTGACCGGGGGCCGGGATGAAGCAGGTGCGCAGATCGCCGCGGCCGATGTTCTGGAGGTTGGGTTCCTTGGAGGAGAATCGCCCCGTGGCCGTGCCCGTGGGATCAAACCGCCCATGGATACGACCATCCGCCTGGATGCTCTCCAGAAGCGAGGTCGCCTGCTGAGCGAGCTTTTCGGCACTGCGGAAGGCCAGGATGAGGGGGATGATGTCGTCGTCGGACGCGGCCTTGAGGGAGTCCTCGTTGGTGTTGGCCAGGTCGAAGCCGGCTGCCTGCAGCGCTTCCAGGAGTTGTGCGGGGCTGCCCGGGTTGAGCTTGGGCAGGTTGAATTTCTGGCGCAGCTGGGCGGCAATCTCCGCGGCCTGTCCCCTGCCCTTGGCCTCGATGCTCTGCAGCCGGTCCCTATCCACGGCCATGCCAGCCGTCTCCATGTCGACGACCACGGGAATGAGGTCGAACTCAAGTCGGGCCACCCGATCCAGGGCGTCCGCTTCCAGGTCCCCCCAGAGCTTGTCGGCCAGAGCGTGCAGATGGGTGACATCGCGGGCGGCGTAGGCGAGCTGATCCTCGGCGAGGAACATCGAACCCCAGTCCGACCGGCTGAGGTCCGGCGCAGGAGCTACCGCGAGGTGGCGCTCCAGGCAGCGGTCCAGATCGTTGCCGGGCTGGGTGCCGGCGGTGAGCAGACGGGAGGCTGTGAGCGTGCAGAAGACACGTGTGGCGCGCAGACCGCACTTCACGCGCAGCCAGAGCAGGTCGAAGCGGGCGTTGTGGGCGATGATCTCGACCGCCTCGAGGGCAGGCTTCAGGTCGCCGAGGTCGTAGCCGATGGCCCGCAGATCGAGCAGGACCGGTGCCTCATCCGGCACGCGGA
>CANNUR010000115.1 GCA_947523045.1 uncultured Prosthecobacter sp. | reverse complement strand
ACCGCAGCGGCGGCGGCGCCTCGCCGCGCGGCCTCGGCATCACCCTGGCCGCCGGCGGCTTCGGCGTGGTCTGCTTCGCGGTGTTCGACGTGCTCGTGCAGAAATGGGGACCGCACTGGGGGGCCGGCCGACTGCTGCCCTGCGTGTTCTGGATCAATGCGATTTTGTCCTTCGGCCTAGTCTTCCGCTTCTCCGCGCCGCTCAGTGCCATTCGCCCGCCAGCCTGGCGCTGGCTGTGCGGCGGCTCGATCGTGCTCGGCCTGCAAAGCATCGCCTTTGTCAGCACCCTCGCCATCCACGGCCAGGCCGCCTCGGCCAACGTCGTTTATGCCTCGCGCGGCCTGCTCAGCGTGGTCATGGTCTGGCTGGTCGGCCACTGGTTCCGCAACCAGGAACAGCACCTCGGCGGGCGCGTGCTGCGCTGGCGCCTGGCCGGCGCCCTGCTGATGATGGCCGCCATCGTGCTGGTGGTGACGCGGTGAGGTTCCCTCAAACTCTGGCAGCGATTACCCATCGCTGCCATCCAGCACATCGGTTGCAAGCCACCTCCGCTTGCAATGCCCCGCCCGCCGCGCTTGGTTTCCCTCATGAAAGCCCTTTTTCTGCTGCCGCTGCTTCTGCTCGCCGCCTGCAAGCCCGCCGAGCCCACCGCCACTCCGTCGACCAGCGGCAAGCCGAAGGTGCTGTCGGTCAACCACCCGCTGCATGCCTTCGCCAGCCGCCTCGGCGGCGACGCCATTGAGGCGGTGTTTCCCGCGCCCGCCGACGAAGACCCGGCCTTCTGGCAGCCGGACGACGCGGCGCTGACGGCCTTCCAGCAGGCCGACCTCATCCTGCTCAACGGCGCCACCTATTCGAAGTGGACCGACAAGGCCAGCCTGCCGACCGCGCGCAGCGTCGACACCTCGGCCGCCTTCAAGGACCGCTTCATCCAGATTGAGGACAGCGCCCCGCACAGCCACGGCCCCGAAGGCGAACACAGCCATACCGGCACCGCCTTCACGACCTGGATCGATCTCAGCCAGGCGGTGCAACAGGCCGAGGCCGCGCGCGCCGCGCTCGTCCGCCTGTTGCCGGATCAGGCGGCGGCGATCGACGCTCGTTTCGCCACGCTGAAAGCCGAACTCGAAGCGCTCGACGCCCGCCTGCTCAAGGTCGGCGCACGCATGGCCAAGGCGCCGCTGGTCGCCTCGCACCCGGTCTACCACTACTGGGCGCGCCGCTACGGTTTCAACCTGCAGTCCGTGCTCTGGGAACCGGAAACCGTGCCGGACGACAAGTCCATGGCCGAGTTGCAGGCCCTGCTCGCCAAGCACCCGGCAAGGTGGATGGTCTGGGAGGGTGAACCCGCCCGGGAAAGCATCGCCAAGCTGGAAGCCCTCGGCATCCGCTCGGTCGTCTTTGCCCCCTGCGGCAATCGCCCGGACGAGGGCGATTTCTTCACAGTGATGGCCGCCAACGTCGCGGCGCTGGAGAAAGCCTTCCCCTGATCGGCGACAGAACCTGCGCGTCAAACCGACGTGCAGCCCTGCCCATTCGACCATCCCCGGCCTTCGCCATTTGCCAGAAACCGCTTCCTGCATTACTGGGTTTCTCCAGATGGATTGCCGCCAGACTGAGATCGTCCAGCGCCTCATGACCTCTTACCAGAAGGTCGGAGGCATCAATCACGTGGACTGCGGCGCCCTGCCGTCGAAACAGGCCATCGCCACCCTCTGCGAAGATCTGCTGCAACTGCTGTTTCCCGGTTTCTTCTCCGAAGACGCGGTCGCCTCCCAGGATCTGGAATTGATCACCCATGAACTGGTCGCCAGCATCCGCGAGCGCCTCAAGACCGAGGTGCGCCGCAGCCTGCGCCTGCGCGACGGCAGCGGCAATCACCACGAAGAGGCCACCCGCCTCGTTTGCGATTTCATGGAGCGCCTGCCGGCCGTGCGCGAACTGCTGCAGACCGATGTCGAGGCGGCCTTCGAAGGCGATCCGGCGGCACGCAGCTACGAGGAGATCATCCTCGCCTACCCGGGCCTGGAGGCGATTGCCATCCAGCGCGCCGCCCACACCCTCTACACGGCCCGCGTGCCGCTCATCCCTCGCATGATGACCGAGTGGGCGCACGGCCGCACCGGCATCGACATCCATCCGGGCGCGAAGATCGGCAGCCATTTCTTCATCGACCACGGCACCGGCGTCGTCATCGGCGAGACCTGCGAAATCGGCTCAAGGGTGAAACTCTACCAGGGCGTCGGCCTCGTCGCCCGCTCGCTCGCCCAGGGCCAGGCCCTGGCCGGTACCAAGCGCCATCCGACCATTGAGGACCACGTCACCATCTACGCCGGCGCCACCATCGTCGGCGGCGACACCGTGGTCGGCGCGCGCAGCACGATCGGCGCCAACGTCTTCCTCATGGAGAGCGTGCCTCCCGACCGCATCTACGCGCTCGGCGATCAGGAGCACCGGATTCGCGACCGCAAAAAAGCCACCACCGCCCGCACCGACCCGGGCGCGTCCCCGGGCCTGCCATGCTGAAGCTGACCCAGCTCATCCTCGACTTCCAGGCCGGCATCCGCGGCAGCCTGGCCGAGCGCCGCCTGGAGCGGCCCCTCTTTGCCGAACCGGAACCGCCGGCCGCAGAACGCCCCGTCAGCGACGGCGAGGACGCCGAACTGACCCACCTCTGCCGCGAACTGCTGCTCGGCCTGGAGCTCACCGGCGCCGCCGGCCTGGTACGCGTCTGCTGGAACCCGCGCCTGCGCAGCACCGCCGGCTACGCCAGCTATCCGGCCTGGCGCATCGAGCTCAATCCGCGCCTGCGCGAGTTTGAAGGCCAGGTCGACCGCACCCTGCGCCATGAGCTGGCCCACCTCGTCGCCTACCACCGCGCCGGCCGCCGTCGCATCGAGCCGCACGGCCCGGAATGGCGACGCGCCTGCGCCGACCTCGGCATCCCCGACGAGAGCGCTCGCCACCGCCTGCCGCTGCCGCGCCGCGAGGTGAAGCGCAAGTTCGCCTACACCTGCGCCCACTGCGGCCTGATCGTCCACCGCGTGCGCAAGTTCCGCCGCCACAGCGCCTGCAGCGCCTGCTGCACGAAGCACAACCGCGGCCAGTACGACGCGCGCTACCGTTTCATCCTGCTCGCCGAGGCGCCACCGAACGAGCCGGGTTGAGTGTAACGCGGGGCAGCGACCCGTGGGATCGGCGCGGTCATTGCCCGAGTCCACAGAAAAACCGCAGCACCCCGCGGATCTACTCACGCCAAATCCGGCCCTGGCCGGTACGGAAGCTGCGCTCGAGGCTGGCGTGCAGCGAGTTCAAACGATCCTCGCTCGCCAGCACGAACTCGACGGTGTGCGCATGGGTCGACACCGGATAACTCTTCACCACCTTCGGCTCGATCAGGCTCGGCGACACCCGACCCGCCGCGTCCTGCACCAGCGACCGCGCGCGATCCAGCGCCTGCTGGCCGGCGCCGATGACACCGCCGCCCTCCAGCTTGACCGGTTCGAGGAAGTAAAAGCGCACGGTCAGGTTCGAGTTGAGTGTCAGGTTCACCTCGACGACGCGGGCCACGCCATCGGCCACGTACTCGTGCTTCGACAGCGCCATGATCTGGTTGCTGCGCACCAGGTAGCTGCCGCCCTTGAGCCGGCCATCCCACAGGCCGTCGCGCGTCAGTTCATCCTCGGTCGGACTGGACGGCGCCGACGGCGCACTGCTCTGCGCGCGGGCGGTTCCGACGAGACAGACGGCGAGGGTGGCAAGGAGGAGCGCTTTCATGGCGCCCGCAGTCTCGCCGCTTTCGCCGCCAACGCAAACGCCGGCTACTCCAGCCCGCGCCGCAGCTCGTGCACGGTGTCGGCGATGTGCGACTCGACCTCGCCACTCCATTTCGGCGTCGGGTGCTGGCCCCACTTCATGGCGTCGCCCCCCTCATACCCACCCTCCTCCCAGACGCGCCGGCTGGGGATGTAGGTGGGCACGTCATTCGTGTAGGCCGACACCCAGACGAGCGGGTCGCGAATCTCACGCTTGAAGCGCAGGGCATAGTCGATCACCACCTCGCCCGCCAGCAGCACCCAGGTCAGTTCGTCGCCCAGCCGCACCACCTGCACCGGATACGGATAGTGCTGCGGCAGGGTGCCCTCCTCGTCGAGCCGTGCCAGCACGCGACCGGCATGGGCGGCATCGAGCTTGTCGTTCCCTTTCTGTCGCACTTCCAGTTCGGCACGGGTCGGCAGCGGTCCGTAGGCAAGCGGGATCTCACGGTAGGCCGCGCGCAGGCGAGCGCCCAGCGGCTTTGGCGTCGTACCAAGGGCCGATTCCACCGCCGTGGCCAGCGTCTGGCCGTGAGTCGACGCCAGCTCGGTCGTCCGCCGCGGATAGGGATTCTGATCGCCGCTGCAGCCATTCACAAACAACGCCACCGCCCCCGGATGCGCCTTCTCAATCGCCGCCTGCGCGTAGCCGGCGTAGTCGCCGCTGAACTTCTGATGCCCCAGCGTCGTGCAATGGCAGGCGTAACCAAAGACAATCGCCACCTCCCGGCTGCCAGCGCCCGTCACCTTCAGCACTGGCACCTGATGATCGACCGGCCCCGCCGGGTTGGGGAAGTTGCGCCAGCCACCCTTGCCATCGGGCGTTCTCCGGTTCATCGCAAAACCGCAGCGCGCCTCACAGAATTCGACCTGGGCCGGCGCGGCTCTCTTCAGGGCCGTGCCGACCAGCCCCACCAGCGTGGTTTCCAGCTCCGCCACGTAAGCCTGCGCCTGGGCCTGGCGCAACTCAGGATCATCGACGCCACCAAGGCGCTTGAAGCGCAGTTCGGGGCCGCTGTGCGTGTGACTGGCGTTGAGGGCGAGTCGCTCCGGCGGGATGCCATGCTCCTTCTGCACCCGCGCCGCCACCGCCAGCCGCATCTCGCGTGGCACGCCAATCAAATCGAGGGTGACCAGCGCAAAGCGACTGCCCTCGGCGTCCTCCAGCACCAGCGCCTTGGCAAACAGATCCTGCTCCACCCCCTCGGCCGGTTTCGTGCGCGAGGCATACCCCGCCATCCAAAGCATCTGCTTCGGCGTGATTTTCGCCCCAGCCGCCCCCGCCTTCCAAGGCAGCGGCGCGGGTTGCTGGGCACCGACGGAGACACTGACGGCCAGCAGGCCGAGAACAAGGAGCCGTTTCATGGCGGAGGAATCGGTCGTGCCAGCCCGGTCCTTGCACACCTCTCCCCACTGGCGCTTCGCCGGTCGTTGCGTTAGCCTTCGCTCATGCCCGACGCCGAACGCCGAACGCCCGCCGAGATCCTGCGCGGCCGGGTCGAGCGCGTGCTCTACCACACCGAGGACACCGGCTACTGCATCCTCAAGGTCCTGCCCGAGGGCGCACGCGAACCGGTCGGCCTGGTCGGCCGCACCCCGCGTGTGGTCGCCGGCGAGGCCTTTGAGGCCACCGGCCACTGGCAATCCAGCCGCGACTACGGTCGCCAGTTCAAGGCCGACAGCCTGCAACTCGAACGCCCCGATTCCCCCGAGGGCATCGAACGCTACCTCGGCAGCGGCCTCGTCGAAGGCATTGGTCCGGCCTACGCGAAACGCCTCGTCGCCCGTTTTGGCGCCGGCATCTTCGACATCATCGAGCACGAGTCGGCCAAGCTCGAGGAGGTCGAGGGCATTGGCCGCAAGCGCCGCCAGGAAATCCGCGCCTCCTGGCTGAAGCAGCGTGCGGTGCACGCGATCATGCTCTTCCTGCATGCCCACGGCGTCAGCTCGGCGCGCGCCCTGCGCATCTACAAGACCTATGGCGACGACGCCCTCAGCGTCCTGCAGGCCAACCCCTACCGCCTCGCCCAGGACATCCACGGCATCGGCTTCAAAACCGCCGACCAGATTGCCCGCCAACTTGGCCTCGCCGCCGACGCCCCGGAACGCGTGCGCGCGGCCCTGCTGCACAGCCTCGCCGCCGCGGCCGGCAACGGCCACACCTGCCTGCCGGAAACCGACGCGCTCGACCAGGCCCGGGAACTCATCGGCGTCGAAGCCGCCGCCGTGCGCGAGGCTCTCGCTTTCCTCAGTGGCACCGGCGACCTCGTACAGGCGGTGCAGGACGGTGTCGCCAAACTCTGGCTGCCGGCCCTGCATACCGCCGAGGTCAACATCGCCCGTCGCCTGCGCGAGATGGTCGCACGCCCGCCCGACTGGCCGCAGATCGACCTCGAACCGGCCCTCGCCGCCATCGCCGAACGCACCGGCAAACCGCTGGCGCCGAGCCAAGTCGAAGCCGTGCGCGAGGTGCTGCGCCGGCGCGTGCTCATCCTCACCGGCGGTCCCGGGGTCGGCAAAACCACGCTGGTCAACACCCTGCTCGAACTGCTCGGCGACCGCGAGATCGTGCTCGCCGCCCCCACCGGCCGCGCCGCGCGCCGGCTCGCGGAAAGCACCGGCCGCGAGGCCAAGACCCTGCACCGCCTGCTCGAAGCCCAGGGCGGCGGCAGCTGGGGCCGGCACCGTGGCCGGCCACTCCAGGGCCAGCTCTTCGTCTGCGACGAGGCCTCGATGATCGATACCCCGCTCATGGCCCACTTCCTCGCCGCCCTGCCCGCCGAGGCCCACCTGCTGCTGGTTGGCGATGCCGATCAGTTGCCCTCGGTCGGGCCCGGCCGCGTGCTGGGCGACCTGCTCGCCTGCGGCGCCGTACCCGCCGTCCGCCTCACCGAGATCTTCCGCCAGGCCGCCGCCAGCCGCATCATCACCAGCGCCCACGCCATCAACGCCGGCCGCCTGCCCGACCTCAAGCCGGCGCGCGACAGCGACTTCTTCTTCCTCGACGAAGCCGATCCGGAAACCTTGCGCAGCACCCTCGTCGAACTGGCGCGCACCCGCCTGCCGGCCAAGTACGGCTTCGATCCGGTGACCGATCTGCAGGTGCTCACCCCGATGAACCGCGGCCCACTCGGCACCCGCGCCCTCAACGAGGCCCTGCAGGCCGCGCTCAATCCCCCCAACGAGACCAAGTTCGAGCTGGAGAGGTTTGGCGTCACCTTCCGCGTCGGCGACAAGGTCATCCAGACGAACAACAACTACGACAAGGACGTCTTCAACGGCGACATCGGCCACATTGCCGCCATCGACACCGAACCCCTGCGTGTCAGCGTCCGCTTCGACGGCGGGCGCTTGGTCGAGTATGAACCCGGCGAACTCGATGAGCTGCAGCTCGCCTACGCCCTCAGCATCCACAAAAGCCAGGGCAGCGAGTTCCCCTGCGTCCTGCTGCCGGTCAGCAAGCAGCACTACGTCATGCTCGAGCGCAGCCTGATCTACACCGCCCTCACCCGCGCCAAAAAACTCGCCGTCCTCATCGGCGACCCCGCCGCCTTCGAAATCGCCGTCCGCCGCCAGTCCAGCCGCCGCCGCTGGACCGGCCTCGCCAACCTGCTGACCGAAGGCTGAGGCCTGAAAGGGATGATGTCAGATCTCAGGTTCCAGACCGATGGACGCAAGGATTTCAAGGGCGCGGACACACCTCAGGGGGTGCTGCAAAATCGTGGGCAGGCCTCCAGCCTCGTCACAGCCCCGTCGGATGATCGACAAAGCTCCAAGGCAGGCCGAAGCGTTGTTCGAGGTCGGCGGCGAGGGCTTTCACCCCAAAGGTCTCGGTGGCGTAATGGCCACCATACAACACGTTGATGCCGAGTTCCTCGGCGAGGGTGTAGCTCCAGTGCGGGCCTTCGCCGGTGAGGAAGGTGTCGATGCCCGCGGCCGCGGCCGCCGCCACCTCGGAGCCGGAGCCGCCGGTGGAAAGGCCAATGCGCCGGCAGACCACCGGGCCACCGGGGCAGACATGGACGTGGCCACCGCCGAGGGCGGTCGTGAAGCGGGCCACCAGTTCCTCGCGCGCCAGTTCGGTCGTGCAGGTCAGGCCAACATCGAGTCCCTTGTAATTCAGGAAGCCGCCATCGGGCTCAAGGCCGAGCGCCGCGGCGAGCCGGGCGTTGTTGCCGTGCTCGGGATGGGCGTCGAGCGGCAGGTGGGCGCTGTAGATGGCCAGGCCGGCCTCGATGGCCAGCCGCATGCGCTCAAAGGCGGCGCCGGTCCAGGGCTGCAAGCCGCTCCAGAACAAGCCGTGATGGACGATCAGCAGGTCGGCCTGCTGTTCGACAGCCTTGCGCACCACCGGCAGGGTGGCATCGACGGCGGCGGCGACCCGTGTCACCCGGCCGCTGCGGTTGGCGAGTTGCAACCCGTTCACGGCATTGGCGTAGTCGGGCAGTTCGGCGACGCGCAACTGCGCGTCGAGATGGGCGGCGAGGGCGGCAAGTTGCATGCGGGGCGCGGATGGTGGGAGAGGAGTTCAGGAACTGCTTATCCTAGATTCCCCATGACTGAAGATGCAAGGGCATCCACGCGAAATGCAAGACTAGAACCTTGTGCAGGGACAAGGTTAGAGAAAGGCGGAGGATCTGAATCTTCGGCCATTTGTGCCCGTAAATTGCCTTGCTTAAGAAAGCGCGAAAGAATAGCATTTTTTTCTATGCCGAATTTGCCGAAATACTTCTGTCTGGGAATCATGGGTGCCCTGTGTGCCATCAACGCTTTGGCGGATCAGGTCACCCATGAAGTCCTGGCGAACTTTGCTTTTGCTGCAAAAAACCCCTCGGCTCCCTTGGAAACAGGACCCGACGACATGCTCTGGGGGGTGACCTCCAGCGGCGGGCAGGGCAATATGGGCACGGTCTTCAAGGTGGACCCCACCACGGG
>CANNUR010000114.1 GCA_947523045.1 uncultured Prosthecobacter sp. | reverse complement strand
AGCGGGCTGCCCGCCGCGAGCGGCTCGCGCCAGACGGGGGCGACGTCGAGCAGGTCCTGCCCCTCGACGACCACGGCAAGGTCGTAACCGCCGCTCATCAGGAAGCACTCGCGCACCTGGTCGAACTTGGCGATGCGCCGCGCCAGACGGTCGAAACCACCCTCGCGCTCGGGCGTGATGCGCACTTCGATGAGGGCGGTCACACCACGGTGGCCCGCCTTGTGACGATCGACCACGGCGTTGTAACCCAGGATCGTGCCGTCGGCCTCGGCTGCTCGCGTGCGCCGGATGACTTCGTCTTCGGTGAGGCCCAGAAGCTGGGCCAGCTCGCTGGGGGAGCGGTTCGAGTTGAGATGCAGGAGGTGAATCAGGGGATCCATGGGAAGGATCAATCTACGCGAGCTTTGTGCGCTGGCAAGCGGTGCCGGAGCAGGCGCCTTTGCCGGAAGGCACGGCCTGAACACTCGGGACATCGTTCTTGTTTTGACAGCGGCGCGCCGGGCGATAGGCTCGCCCCCTCATGCAGCTCTACCGCACCCGCCACGGCCTCTTCCTGCGCAGCCCGAACCTCACCTGGCACCGGCTCGAAGAGCAGGACTGGGACTCCCTGTTCAACCGTCCGGACCTGCACGCCCACCTCGCCGCCGAAGCCGCCCGCCTGCCGGCGGTGGCGGAACCGTCCGACCTGCTGGCCCCCATCGGCAGCCAGGAAGTCTGGGCCGCGGGCGTCACCTACTTCCGCAGCCGCACCGCCCGCATGGAGGAGAGCAAGGACGCCGGCGGCGGCAGCTTCTACGACCGCGTCTACGCCGCCGAGCGCCCGGAAATCTTCTTCAAGGCCACCCCGCAGCGGGTCGCCCACCCCGGCCAGGCCATGCACCTGCGCAGCGACTCAAAATGGATGGTGCCCGAGCCCGAGCTGACGTTGGCGATCAATGCCGCCGGCGACATCCTCGGTGCCACTGTCGGCAACGACCTGTCCTGCCGCGACATCGAGGGCGAAAACCCGCTGTACCTGCCGCAGGCGAAGTGCTTCAAGCTCTGCGCCGCCCTCGGCCCCTGCCTGCTTGTCGCCCCCGCCCCGCTGCCGCCGGAAACGGCCATCCGCCTGGAGATCCGCCGCGGCGAGGCCGTTGCCTTTGCCGGCGAAACCACCCTCGCCCAGCTCAAGCGCACGCCCCAGGAACTGGCCGGCTTCCTCTACCGCGACAACAGCTTCCCGACCGGCGCCTACCTCATGACCGGCACCGGCATCGTGCCCGGCGATGAGTTCACGCTGCAGCCCGGCGACGAAATGCGCATCTCCATCGACGGCATCGGCACGCTTGTGAATCCCGCCGCCTAACCCCCACCCCTGCCCCTCCCCATGCTCACCGGACACCACCTCATCGCGGGTCGCGAAACCACGACCCAGCACGCCCCCTTCCAGGCCGTCAACCCGTCGAC
The DNA here is from genome assembly GCA_947523045.1 of uncultured Prosthecobacter sp. GTDB lineage: Bacteria > Verrucomicrobiota > Verrucomicrobiia > Verrucomicrobiales > Verrucomicrobiaceae > Prosthecobacter. The sequence goes on along the minus strand of CANNUR010000114.1, from coordinate 7,336 downwards.
CAACCAGCCCATGGAGCCCTCCTTCTCGGAGGCGACCCTTGCCGAAGCGAATGAAGCCCTGCGCGCCGCCGACGGCGCCTTCGACGGCCTGCGCACGGCCAGTGTCGAAACCCGCGCCACCTTCCTGGAAACCCTCGCCGAGGAAATCCTCGCTCTCGGCGATGCCCTGCTTGAGCGCGCCCACGCCGAAACCGCCCTGCCGATGGCCCGCCTGACCGGCGAGCGCGGCCGCGCCGTCAACCAGTGCCGCATGTTCGCCGCCCTGATCCGCGAGGGTTCCTGGTCGGAGGCCAGCATTGACCGCGCCCAACCCGACCGCCAGCCCCTGCCCAAGCCCGATGTCCGCCGCGTCCTGCAGCCGATCGGCCCGGTCGTCGTTTTCGGTGCCAGCAACTTCCCCTTCGCCATCGGCGTCGTCGGAACCGACTCGGTCTGCGCCCTCGCTGCCGGCTGCCCGGTGGTGGTCAAGGCCCATCCGGCCCACCCCGGCACCTGCGAAATGCTCTCGCGCGCCGTCTTTCAGGCCCTTCAGAAAAGCGGCCTGCCCCAGGGCAGCTTCTCGATGCTGCACGGTCGCAGCCACGACATCGGCATCGAACTCGTGCGCCATCCCCTCACCCAGGCGGTCGCCTTCACCGGCTCGCTGCGCGGCGGGCGCGCCCTCATGGACGTCGCTGCCGCCCGCCCGCACCCGATCCCGGTCTACGCGGAAATGGGCTCGGTGAACCCGGTCTTTGTCCTGCCCGGCGCCCTCAAGGCGCGCGCCGCCCAGATGGCCGAGGCCTACATCGGCTCGGTGACCATGGGCGTCGGCCAGTTCTGCACGAATCCGGCCATGGTCCTCGGCGTCAAGAGCCCCGAGCTGGCGGAGTTTGTCCGCGCCGCCGGCGAGCAGGCGCAAAAAATCGCCCCGCAGACCATGCTGCACCGCGGCATCTGCGAAACCTACGAGGCCGGCACCGCCGTCTGGCACACGATCTCCGGCCTGCGCCTCGCCGGCCAGTCGGAGCAAAGCCCGAACCACGACGCCACTCAGGCCGCCTGCCGGATCTTCACCGCACCGCTCGACGTCCTGCAGTCGAACGAGGAACTGCAGCGCGAGGTCTTCGGCCCCTGCTCGATCATCGCCGAGAGCGACAGCAGCGAAGCCCTGCTCGAGTTCGCCCGCGGACTCGAAGGCCAGCTCACCGCCGCCATCCACGGCACGCCCGACGACCTGCGCGAAAACGCCGAACTGGTGCGCATCCTCGAGCGCAAGGTCGGCCGCCTCATCTTCAACGGCTTCGGTACCGGCATCGAGCCCTGCCCGTCGATGCACCACGGCGGCCCCTACCCGGCGGCCAGCCACAGCCACTTCACCAGCATCGGCACCGGCAGCATCCACCGCTTCGTCCGGCCGGTCTGCTACCAGGGTTTCCCCGACGACTGCCTGCCGGAGGCCCTGCAAAACGCCAATCCGCGCGGCCTCATGCGCCTGCTCGACGGCACCCTCACCCGCGAGCCGGTGGCTTGAATCGCCAGTTTTCGCCGCCCAGCCCCGTGAAAATGCCCTTGCAAAGGTGGCGGAATTGCTCATAATCCTGCCCCCTTGCGAGCCGTCCATGCACTCGCCGTAGGTCTCCCGGTTTCTCCGCCTCTCCGAGGCGGCGGAAAGCTCGCCCGGGAGGTAACCCGGCACCCCATCCACCCCACATGTCCGTCCGTCTAGCCCGATTCGAAATGCCGAATCGCCTCGTTCGCAACGAGGCCACCGCCACCGACACCTACGCGCAGTTCGTCGCCGAACCCTTCGACAAGGGTTACGGCCACACGATCGGCAACTCCCTGCGCCGCGTCCTGCTCTCCTCACTGGAGGGCGCCGCCATCACCTCCGTGAAGATCCGCGGCGTTGAGCACGAGTTCAGCACCATCCCCGGCGTCCTCGAAGACGTCGTCCAGATCGTGCTCAACCTCAAGAAGGTGCGCTTCCGCCACCACAGCGAAAGCAAGGAGCCCCGCCTGCTGTCGATCAGCGCCGACAAGGAAGGCGTCGTCACCGCCGGCGACATCAAGGAAGACAATCACTACGAGGTCATCAACAAGGACCAGATCATCTGCACCCTCGACCGCAAGGTGAAGTTCGAGTGCGAGTTCGAAGTCCGCGTCGGCCGCGGTTTCTCCTCCTGGGAGGAAAACAAGCGCCCTGACACCCCCATCGGCGTCATCCCGATTGACTCCATCTACAGCCCGGTCACCCGCGTCAAGTACGCCGTCGAAAACACCCGCGTCGGCCAGAACACCGACTATGACAAACTGGTGCTCGACGTCTGGACCGACGGCCGCATCAGCCCGAGCGACGCCCTCCTGCAGTCGGCCGCCATCCTGCGCCACCACCTCGACGTCTTCGTCAACTACGACGACAAGGCCATCGAATTCGAGGCCGCCCCGGAGGCCCAGACCGAGGAGAACAGCGAGCTGCGCAAGCTGCTCAACATGAGCGTCAACGAGATCGAACTCTCGGTCCGCGCCGCCAACTGCCTCAACAACGCCAACATCACCTCCGTCGGCCAGTTGGCCATGAAGACCGAGGCCGAAATGCTGCGCTACCGCAACTTCGGCAAGAAGTCGCTCACCGAGATCAAGGAAAAGCTCTCCGAGCTTGGCCTGTCGCTCGGCATGAAGTTCGACGCCTCCCTGCTCGAGCCCTCCGCCGGCGGCTCGTCGCTGCTCGCCCGCAGCAGCATGATCGGCGACGACGATGAGGAAGCCGACATCATGGGCTTCACCAGCCTCGTTGACAGCAACCTGCCCGACGTGGACGACGACGAGTAATCCCGCCTGCCACCCCCTTCAGAACCACCCATCATGAAACACGGAAGAAAAGTCCCCAAGCTCCAGCGCGAAGCCTCCCACCGGAAGGCCCTGCTGGCCAACCTCGCCTGCTCGCTGATTGAGCACCGCCGCATCCGCACCACCCTGGCCAAGGCCAAGGCGCTGCGCCCCTACGCGGAAAAGCTCGTCACCCTCGGCAAGCGCGGCGACCTGCACGCCCGCCGCCTCGCCGTGGCGACCCTGCGTCACAAGAGCACCGTCAAGAAGCTCTTCGAAGAAATCGCCGTCGCCTCCAAGGACCGCAAGGGCGGTTACACCCGCATCACCAAGCTCGGCCAGCGCCGCAGCGACTCCGCCCCGATGGCCTACATCGAGTGGGTCGACGCCTTCGTCATGGCCGCGCCGGCCACCGAAGAAGCCCAGCCGGAAGCCGCGGAAGCCACCGCTTCCTGAGCCCCCTGCACGAACCCTGATCGCGCGGACGCCTTGCCGGCGTCCGCGCTTTTTTGCGCTCAGACGATGAGCATGCAATCGCCGTAGCTGAAGAAGCGGTAGCGCTCGCGCACCGCCTCGGCATAGGCCTCGCGGATCAGCTCGCGGCCGGCAAAGGCGCTCACCAGCATGAGCAGGGTCGACTTCGGCAGGTGGAAGTTGGTCAGCAGCGCGCCGCAGACCCGGAACTCGAAACCCGGATAAATGAAGATGTCCGTGCTGCCGGCGCCGGCCATCGCCGCACCATGCTCGCGCGCCGAGGCCTCCAGCGTGCGCATCGAGGTGGTGCCGACGGCAATGACCCGGCTTGCCCCGGCAACGGCAGCGGCGGTCGCCGCCGGGATCTCGTAACGCTCGCGGTGCATGACATGGTCGGTGATGTGCTCGGCCTTGACCGGCTGGAAGGTGCCGACCCCGACATGCAGGGTGACAAAGGCATGCGGCAGCTGCGCCAAAATCTCAGGCGTGAAATGCAGGCCGGCCGTCGGCGCGGCAATGGCGCCGGCACTCGCCGCATAGACCGTCTGATAGCGCTCGCGATCGGCCGCCTCATCCTGGCGCTCCATGTACGGCGGCAAGGCCAGATGACCGTGTCGCTCCTCATCGACCGGCTGATCGAACTCGATCACACGATCGCCATTCTCGAGCACCTCCAGCACCGTGCCCAACGCCTCGCCAATCGCCATGCGGTGGCCGGGACGGAAGCGCTTGCCGGGCTTGACCATGCAACGCCAGCGCAGGGGCGCGAGCACATCCACGCGCAGCACCTCCTGGCGACCGTCATTGGAAAAGAAGCGCGCCGGCACAACGCGGGTGTTGTTCAGCACCCAAAGATCACCTTCCCGGGAGAAACCGGCGATGTCACTGAAGCGACGGTGTTCGAGCGTGCCGCGGGCGCGATCGACCACCAGCATGCGCGAGGCTGAGCGCTCGGCCAATGGATGGGCGGCAATGAGTTCCGGGGGCAGGTCGTAGTCGAAATCCGAGGTCAGCACGGCAGTGGAAAAGTTCAACGAAGGCCGCAACACAGCGGCCGCAAACAAAAAAGCGGAACCCCGGAGATCGAGGTTCCGCCGTGAATGGAATGGACTGATTACCAGCCGCCGCCGTCGCGCTCGCCACGGCTGCCGCGGTCCCAGCCTTTGCCGCCGCGGCCGCCGCCGCCGCCGCCGCCGTAACCACCACCACCGCCGCCGCCACCACCGTAGCCGCCACGGCCACCGCCGCCGCCACCGTAGCCGCCGCGACCACCGCCGCCGCCGCCGCCGCCGAAGCTCGGACGCTCTTCCTTCGGACGCGCCTCATTGATCGTCAGGGCACGGCCGCCGAAATCCTGGCCGTTGAGGCCATTGATCGCCGCGGTCATCGCCTCGGGGGTGTCCATGGAGACGAAGGCGAAGCCGCGCGGGCGGCCGCTTTCACGATCCATGGGAAGGAAGACGTCGGTGACGCCGCCATACTGGGAAAACAGATCGCGAAGATCCGCTTCGGATGCCTTGAAGGGGAGGTTCCCCACATACATTTTCGTGTTCATTGTCGATGGTGCTGGATGTGTCTCCTCTCTGGAGCCGCCAGAAACCTCACCGACGATGCACTCACCTGATGAATCTTCTGACCTGACTTTCAAACAGGTGGACTGGGAAATTTTCCCCGATCCATCGGAGAATGCAAGCAGAAATCGCAATTTTGCTCAGTCCGCCCGCCCCTCGGCCATGAGCGCCTCGATCGCGTCCGGCTCGATCGGGATGTCGGCCATGAGGTCGGTGTTGGCGGTTTCGCCAATGAGGATGTCGTTCTCCAGGCGGATGCCAATGTCTTCCTCACGGATGTAAAGGCCCGGCTCGACGGTGAGCACCATGCCGGCGCGCAACGGCTCCCAGGTGGCGCCCACATCGTGCACATCGATTCCCAGATGATGACTGGTGCCGTGCGGGAAGTACTTCTTGAACAGCGGCTGGTCCGGATCCTGTTTCTCGACCGCATCGCGGTCGAGCAGGCCGAGACCGATCAGTTCCGAAGTCATCAGGCGGCCAATTTCCTCCTGGTACTCGCGCAGCAGCACGCCCGGTCGCAGCAGGTCGCAGGCGGCGCGGAAGACGTTCAACACCGCCTGGTACACCTGGCGCTGGCGCGGCGTGAAACGGCCGTTCACCGGAATCGTGCGGGTGAGGTCGGCATTGTAGTTGGCGTACTTGGCGGCGACATCGAGCAGCAGCAGATCGCCGTCCCGGCACTCGGCGTCGTTGCTGTGGTAGTGCAGCACGCAGGCGGAGGCGCCCGAGGCGATGATCGGCGGATAGGCAAAGCCGCCGGCACGTTGACGCAGGAATTCATGGGCGAACTCGGCCTCGACCTCGAACTCATGCACACCGGGGCGGACAAACCGGCAGACGCGACCGAAGCCGTCGCCGGTGATGCGCATCGCCTCGCGCAGGGCATCGATCTCGGCCGGCTGCTTCACCAGGCGCAGTTCGTGCATGAGCGGCGCCAGCCGGCGCAGGTCGTGCAGCGGATATTCACGGCGGCAGCGACGGGCGAAGCGCAGTTCGCGGGTCTCCATGTCAATGACGGCGCGCGGGTGCTCGTTGCCGTTCAGATAGACCGGCCCCGCCTGGCACATGCACTGGCGGAAGACCCCCTCGAACTCGTGTAGCCAGCAGATGCGACCCACTCCCGAGCGCGCTGAGGCCTGCTCGCGCGTCAGCTTGGCCCCCTCCCAGAGCGCGATCAGTTCGTTGGTCTCGCGCACGAACAGGATCTCGCGCTGGCGCGGATCGGGCGCGTCGGGAAACAGCAGCAGGATCGTCTCCTCCTGGTCAATGCCGCTCAGATGGTAGAGATCGCTGTTCTGCACAAAACCCAGCGTGCCGTCGGCATTGGTCGGCAGGACGTCGTTGGCCTGAACGATGACGAGGGCGCGCGGCGGCAGCAGGGCCTGCAGGCGCCGGCGGTTGGCGATGAACAGTTCGGCGGGAAGCGGCGTGTAGCGCATGGCGCGGGATTCTGGACGGGTGACGGCCAAAGCACAAGTCGAGTCGGCGGAACCACCGGCAGAAAAAAGGGCGGGCCCGCAGACCCGCCCCGATGAATCCGGCAGACGCCGGCTTCAGATGAAGTCATTGATCAGGTTCTCCAGCATCTCCTGGCGACCCGAACCGATGGTCGGCTCGCCCTGCTGCAGGATGTACGCCTCCAGCTCTTCGAAGCTGGTCGAGCGCGACTCGACCTTGGCGCCGATGCCGCTGTCGAACGTGCTGTAGCGCTGCTTGCGGAAGGCCTCCCAGCGACCATCCTCCAAAATCGCCGCGGCAATCTTCAGACCGCGGGCAAAGGCGTCCATGCCGCCGATGTGCGCGTGGAAGAGATCGACCGGCTCAAAGGACTCGCGGCGCACCTTGGCATCGAAGTTGAGACCGCCCGTGGTGAAGCCGCCACTGCGCAGCAGGACGAGCATCATCTGCGTCGTCAGGTAAATGTCGGTCGGGAACTGATCGGTGTCCCAACCAATGAGCTCGTCGCCGGTGTTGGCGTCGACCGAGCCGAGCGCGCCGGCCGCCGTGGCGACTTCCATCTCATGCCACATGCTGTGGCCGGCGAGGGTGGCGTGGTTGGTCTCCAGGTTGAGCTTGAAGTGCTCCGTCAGGCCGTGCTCGCGCAGGAAGTTCAGGCAGGCGGCGGCGTCGCTGTCGTACTGATGGGTGGTCGGCTCACGCGGCTTCGGCTCGATGTAGAAGGGGCCCTTGAAGCCGATCTTCTTTTTGTATTCAACTGCCATGTGCAGGAAGGCGGCCAGGTGATCGATCTCGCGCTTGAGGTCGGTGTTCCAAAGGGTCGAATACCCCTCGCGACCGCCCCAGAAGGTGTAGCCCTCGCCACCAAGGCGGTGGGTGACCTCCATCGCCTTCTTCACCTGCGCGGCGGCATAGGCGTAAACATTGGCGTTCGGACTGGTGGCCGCGCCCTGGTTGTAGCGCGGATGGACAAACAGGCAGGCGGTGCCCCAGAGCAGCTTCTTGCCGGTGGCCTTCTGGGC
>CANNUR010000113.1 GCA_947523045.1 uncultured Prosthecobacter sp. | reverse complement strand
CCAAAAGGGGTCGCGCCTGTTCGAGCGTGCCGGTGTAGCAGTGAAACACCGCGCGCAGACGCCCTTCGAAGGGGCGCACCTGGGCCACGAGGTCGTCCCAGCTGTCGCGATTGTGCAGGACGACGTTGAGGCCGAGTTCGACGGCGAGTTCGAGCTGCAGGCGCAGGCAGCGCGCCTGCCAGGCCTTCCACGACTCGACCGTGTAACCCGCCGGCGGGGCGTGGTAATAGTCCAACCCGACCTCACCAATGGCGGCCACCCCGGGCTGGCGCGCAAGTTCGCGCAGTTCATCGATCCAGGCATCGCCCTGCACGGAATCGACATCGCAGGGATGGATGCCGGCAGCGAGTCGGATATCCGGCTCCTGCGCGGCCAGGGTCAGCAATTGGCGCGTGCTCGCGAGGTCGACCGCCGGCGCCAGAAAGTGCGTCACCCCGGCCGTGCGTGCCCGCACTAGCACCTCGGGCAGGTCATTGTCGAACTGGCGGCTGGCCAGGTGGGTGTGGGTGTCGAAAAGCATCGCCCAGCTATGGCCGGCGCACCGCCGCACGCAAGAGCGCCCTGCGCGCGGCGTTCCCCAGCCATGCCCCGCTTTCTGCTGCCGTTCCTCGCCCTGCTGCTGACCGCCTCCGGCGCCGACAAACCCAATCTGATTTTCATCCTCGCCGATGACCTGGGCTGGTCGGATCTGGGCTGTTACGGCAGTGAGATCGCCACGCCAAATCTCGACGCCCTCGCCGCCCGCGGGCTGCGCTTCACCCAGTTTTACAACACCGCCCGCTGCTGGCCGACCCGCGGTGCCCTGCTCAGCGGCTACTACGCCCAGCAAATCCACCGCGACGAACTGCCCGGCCTCGGCGGCGGCGGACGTGGCGTTCGCCCGCCTTGGGCGCGCCTCTTGCCGGAGTTGCTCAGGCCGGCGGGTTACCGCAACTACCACAGCGGCAAGTGGCACATCGACGGCAAGGTGCTGGAGGCCGGCTTCGACCGCTCGCTCGACGTCCGCAACCAGGGCAACTTCTTCACCGCCGCCGGCAACTTCCTCGATGATGTCGCCGTGCGCCCGCCCCCGAACGAGAGCGGTTATTACGCGACCACCGCCACGGCCGATCACGCCATCGACTGCCTCAAGGACCATGCCGCAAACCATACCGACAGGCCTTTCTTCCACTACATCGCCTTCATCGCCCCGCACTTCCCGCTGCATGCGCCGCCCGAGGACATCGCCCGGTACCGCGACCGCTACCTTGAGGGCTGGGATGTCCTGCGCAAAAAGCGCCACGCCCGCCAGCGCGAACTCGGCCTGCACCAGACCGAGCTGTCGGCGCTGGAACCGGAAGTCGGTCCCCCCTATGACTTCCCCGACGCCTTTGAAAAGCTTGGTCCCGGCGAAGTGAAGTATCCCCTGCCCTGGGAGAGCCTGACCGACGAGCAGCGGCGCTTTCAGGCGACCAAGATGGCGATTCACGCCGCCATGATCGATCGTATGGATCGAGAGATCGGCCGCATCCTCGACCAGTTGAAGGCGATGGGCGCCCATGACAACACGCTCATCCTGTTTGCCTCTGACAACGGTGCCAGCGCCGAAATCATGGTGCGCAACGGCGGTCATGATCCCACCGCCGCGCCCGGCAGCGCCGGCAGTTACCTCTGCCTCGGCCCGGGCTTTTCCAGCGCCGGCAACACCCCCTTCCGTCGCCACAAGACCTGGGTTCATGAAGGCGGCATTGCCACACCCCTCATCGCCCACTGGCCGGCCGGCATCCCGGCCCGTGGCGAACTGCGCCGGACCCCGGCCCACGTCATCGATTTTGTCCCCACCGCCCTCGAACTCGCCGGTGTGCCCTTGCTGGCCGAATGGCAGGGCCAGCCCCGCCCAGCCCTGCCCGGCAAAAGCCTGCTGCCGGCCTTGGCGAGCGACGTCACCCTCGACCGCGACTCGCTCTGGTGGCTGCACGAGGGCAACCGCGCCATCCGCGTCGGGGATTGGAAGCTGGTCGCCGTCAAGAATGGCTCCTGGGAGCTCTACAACCTCGCCACCGACCGCGCCGAGCAGCACAACCTCGCCGCGAGCGAACCGGACAGGGTGCGCGAACTCGCTGCCGCCTGGCAGCGCCAGACCGAGGCCTTCACGGAACAGGCCCGAAAGACCCTGCACCTGCAGCCCAAGGCACCCGCCGGCAAAAAGAAGAAGGTCAAGCAGCCCTGAACCCGGACCAGCGCAACGGCCCCTTTACTTCCCGGCCCGGCTGGGCATGGGTCGCTCTGTCCGCATGCCCCGCCCCTACGATCCCTCCCGCCGTCCCCGACCGCCCGCTGTCAAAGCTCCGCCGCCTGGCAGCGAGTCCTGGGAACGTCCCTGGGCGCAACTGAAGTACTACTCCTTCCACCCGGCGATTTTCCCGAACATGGTCGGCGCCACCTCCTCCGACGCAGGCGCGGGCGACCTGGTACGCGTCTACGACAAGGAGGGCAAATCCTTCGGGGCCGGCTGGTTCAATCCCAAGGCGCGCGTGCCCCTGCGTGTCCTGTACCACGGCGAGGAAGCCTTTGGCGAGAGCGACCTCGACGAACGCCTGCGCACGGCCGTGCGCTTGCGCACCCAGGTGTTGAAGCTTGACGAAACCGGCGATGCCTACCGCGTCGTGCACTCCGATGCCGATGGTCTCAGCGGACTCATCGTCGATCGCTACGCCGACACGCTCTCCGTGGAGGTCACCTCGCTCGGCGCCTGGCGCCGGCTGCGCCGCTGGCTGCCGCTCCTGCACGGCGAACTTGGCACCAGCCGACACGTCATCCAGACGGATCCCGACATCGCCCTGATCGAATCGATGCGCCGTGCCGACGTGCCTGAGGCCGATGAACCCGCGCCGGCCTCGGTGAAGATCCGCGAGCATGGCCTCCGATACCTCGTCAACTTCGAGGAGGGCCACAAGACCGGCTTCTTCTGCGACCAGCGCGACAACCGTCTGCTTCTTGGCCGACTGGCGCGCGGCCGCGTGCTCGACCTGTGCAGCTACACCGGCGGTTTCGCCCTCGCTGCACGGGTGCTCGCTGGCTGTGAGGATGTCACCGGCGTCGACCTCGACGAGAAGGCGGTCGCCCAGGCGCGCCAGAACGCCAACCTCAATCAGACCCGCGTGCAGTGGACGCACGCCGACGCCTTCGGCTGGTCGCGCCAGATGATCCGCAACGGCGAGCTCTGGGACACGGTCGTGCTCGATCCGCCCAAGCTGATCCACCATCGCGACCGCCAGGAGGAGGGCATCTTCAAGTATCGCGACCTCAACGGTCTGGCGCTGCAGTTGGTGCGCCGCGGCGGCCTGTTTGTCTCCTGCTCCTGCTCGGGCCTGCTCAGCACCGAGGACTTCGAACAGCTCGTCATCGGCGCCGCCCATCGCCAGGGCCGCAAGCTGCAGATTCTGGATCGCACCGGCCCGGGCATGGATCACCCGGTCATGTCCAACTGCCCGGAGAGCCGCTACCTGAAGGCCGTCTGGGCGGTGGTGCACTGAACCGGCTCAAAGCGCCGCTTCCTGAATCTGCTCGGCAAAACCGGGCAGTTCGGCCAGCGCCTGCGCCGGCGGCGGGCGCATGCCCGGCATGTGCAGGCCCGCGCGATCGACATCCGCGTGCAGGGCGTCGAGAGCGGCGGTGAAGGTCCGCAGCGCCAGCTCCTCCTCGTCGCGGTCGAAAACCAGACCGTTGAGCAGCGCAACGTGCTCGTAGCGTCCCAGCCATTCCGGGGCACGCTGCTCGCGGTAGACGCTCAGCGCCTTGCGCAGCGGCGCGGCGCGCTCCGCTTCCGGCAGGTCGCGCAGGATCTGCCAGGCCAGGCAGCGGGCGACATCGGCGGCGGCGGCCACCAGTCCGTGTTCGATGCCCGGCACCAGCAACTGGCGGTGGCGATGCTCGTAATGAAACCCGAGATCGACCTGGCACTGTGCCTCCAGCGGCAGGCGCCGGTGGGCCTCACCGAGCATGGCCACCTCCAGGCCCCAGGCCGAAGGCAGGCTGAAACCGGCCAGGGTTTCCAGGTCGCCGGCAAATTCGCCAGACAGCGGGTAGCGAAAGCTCTCCAGGTGCTGCAGCAGCGGCTGCGGTCCAAGCACATCCTGAAAGGCGCGAATGAGCGGGAAGACCAGCAGGCGTGTCACCCGGCCGAACAGCCGGTCGCGCACACGGCTGTAATAGCCCTTGGCGAAGCGGTAGCCCATGCGCGGATGCGCCACCGGATGGCAGAGCCGGGCCGGCACCGAGGCATCGTAATTGAGGATGTCGGTGTCATGACTGATGACCGTGCGCACCCTCCCTGCGGCCTGCAGGTAGGCCAGGCCCATCCAGATGTTGGCGCCCTTGCCACCGCAACCGCCATCCCAGCCGAGTTCGGCCAGCCGATGATGCGCCGCCTGCAGGGCCGGACCGTCGTTCCAGAGGATGCGCACCGGCTTGCCAGCCGCCCACTCGCCACACAGGCGCACGGCTTCATCCGCCTCGGCCGAGTTCATGACGTTCATGCTCAGCACGATCTCGCGAATGTACGGAGCCTCGGCCAGCGTGCCCAGGATCGACGGCAGGGCCGGACGCCGGGTCTCGACAAAGAGGGCCGGCAGCAGCACCGCCACCGGTCGCTCACGCGCCAGCTCGGCAAGTTCAAGCCCCCGCGCCGCCGGATCGGGCGCCGCCAGATGGTGCAAAGTGGGAAGCTGGGTGTGCTGGTAAAAGTCCGCCATCCTGATGGGTCTCTCGCGCTTACGGCTGGATGGCGGCCTTGTCCCCCGCCGACCCACCGGGCCGGCGTTCCTCAGAGTCCTCGGATTCCTCGGCGGTTTCACCGTTTTCGATCTCAATCTCGATCTCCTGGCGCCAGCGCCGCGAAATCCACGGCCTAGCCAGACCGTACAGCAGGTAGCTGACAAAGAGCACCGACGGCATCCACTGCCAGTTGCGGACGGTGAAGGCGATGACGATGATCGAGGCCAGCACCCAGGCCGGGGAACGGCTGGTGCGCCAGTTGATCGACTTGAAGCTCGGGTATTCGAGGTCGCTCATCATCAGCACCGAGAGCAGCACCATGAGCACGGCGAGCCCGTACTTCCACGGCCCGATCTCCTTGTTGCCCTCGTCGAGCCAGAGCATGAGCAGGGTGAGCGAGGCGATCACCCCCGCCGCAGCCGGGATCGGGCAGCCACGGAAATGCTTGCTGCCGGTTTTGTCATCGGCCGCCGCCAGACAATTGAAGCGCGCCAGGCGCATCGCCCCGCAGACAAGGTAGACCGAGGCGATCAGCCAGCCGATGCCGGCGGGCTTTTCGATGCTTGAGAGGACGATGTCATGCACCAGCAGGGCGGGCGCGACGCCGAAGCTGACGATGTCAGCGATCGAGTCCAGCTCACGGCCGAAGGGCGATTCCTGGCCGCCCAAGCGGGCGACACGGCCGTCGAGCACATCGAACAGGCAGGCCGCCAGGATGGCAATGATGGCCCAGTAGTAGTGTTCGGTCACCAGGCCCTCGCGCCCCTTGAAGATCTGCAGGATGGCGACGAATCCAGACAGGATGTTGCCCGCCGTCATCAGGGTCGGCAGCACATAAATGCGGGGTTCGCGCTCAATCATCGGCGCCACTGTAAATCGCCCCGGCGTCGAATGCACCCCCGAACTTTGCAGTTTCCACATCGACGCCCCGCGCTATCTGTACGCCATGCCCGCCCCGGACGCCCCCCCGCTGACGCCCGAAACCACGCTTGCCCAGGTGCTGCAGAGCTACCCGGGCGCCCGTCGCTCGCTGTTTGCCAAATACCACATCGGCGGCTGCAGCGCCTGCGCCTTCAGCCCGACCGAAACCCTCGCCCAGCTCTGTGCCCGCAACGAGGCCATCCCGGTCGACGATCTCATCGAGCACATCCGCAGCAGCCACGAGGAGGACGTCAAACTGCAGATCACCCCTCCGGAACTCGCGGAACTCAAAGCTCAAACGCCAGGCCTGCGCCTGCTCGATGCCCGCACCCGCGAGGAGCACGAGGCCGTGCACATCCCCGGCTCGGTGCTGATCAGCCAGGAGCTCATCCAGGAAGCCTTCGCGTCCTGGGACAAAAATGCCCCGCTGGTCATCTACGATCACACCGGCGGCCGCAGCCTCGACATCGTCGCCTACTTCATCGGCCACGGCTTCGACAACGCCCGCTGCCTCGCCGGCGGCATCGACGCCTACAGCAGCGAGGTCGATCCTTCCCTGCCGCGCTACCGCGTCGAGATCGAGGACTGAGACCATGAGCGACGCCGATTTTCGCCCCCTCAGCCTGGACGAGGCTGCCCGCCTGCGCGACGACCTCGACGCCCGCGGCCGCAAGCTCGTCTTCACCAACGGCTGCTTCGACCTGCTGCACGCCGGCCACGTGCGTTACCTCAACCAGGCGCGCGCCCTCGGCGATGCCCTGCTGGTGGCCGTCAATGCCGACGCCTCGGTGCGCGCCCTCAAGGGCCCCACCCGGCCGGTGAACCCGGAGAACGACCGCGCCGAAGTCCTTGCCGCCCTGCGCGCGGTGGATGGCGTTGTCGTCTTCAGCGAGGAGCGCGCCACCCGCCTGATCGAGGCCATCCGCCCGCACGTCTATGCCAAGGGTGGCGATTACACGGTCGATTCCCTCAATCCCGAGGAACGCGCCGCCCTCGAAGCTGCCGGCAGCGCCATCCGCATCCTGCCGCTCGTGCCCGGTCGCTCAACCACCGCCACTCTGCAGCGCGCCGCCACTCCGGAAAGCGGTCCGCGCCGCCTGCGCCTGGGCGTGCTCGGCTCCGGCCAGGGCTCGAATTTCAAGGCCATCCTTGAGGCCATCAGCGCCGGCCGTCTCGACGCCGAGGTCGTGCTTGCGCTCTCCGATCAGGCCGACTGCGCCTTCCTGCAGACGGCTCGTGCCGCCGGCATCGAGGCGCGCCACGTCGATCCCGGTCCGCAGCCGCGCCGCCTCGGCGATGCCGCCCAGAAGGAGATCGCCGAGCACCTGCGCCGCGCCAACGTCGATCTGGTCGTGCTCGCCGGCTTCATGAAGATCCTGCGTGCGCCCGTGCTCGACGCCTTTGCCGGCCGCATCATCAACGTCCACCCCTCGCTGCTGCCCCTGTTCAAAGGCGCCGATGCCCCGCAGCAGGCCCTCGACGCCGGCGCCAGCGAATCCGGCTGCAGCGTCCACCTCGTCACGGCCGAGATCGACGCCGGCCGCATCCTCGGCCAGACCCGCGTGCCCGTGCTGCCTGGCGACACCGCCGACAGCCTGCACGAGCGCATCAAGGAAGCCGAACACGAACTGCTGCCGCGCGTACTGGCGGAGTGGCCAAAAACATGACGACGGAGGAATGATTTTCAGGAAGCCGTCCGCCAAAGACCAGAGGCGAACGACGAACCCCTGGTTGCCCCATTGACCAGCTCGCTGTTCGCAGAATGCCTGCGTGAAGAAAGATCACGAAATTTCTCCTCACACGTGCACAAAAAGCGATGACAGGCGCTTGCCGATCACGGACCGAGGCTCATCTTGTCGACATGGATGAACCGCCCCCGATTCCGCCTGATCTGGATTGCGAGTATGAGGGGCGACCGTTTCGCCACTGCACGCGCTGTGGCGAGACCCTGCTCGATGACGCCGGCGGTTACCATGTTTCCAAGGCCTATCGCCAGGGCGAGTGCGTCATGGAATACGCGCTCTGCCATCACTGCCGGAGCGCGATGATGGAGGAGTTCTCCGGCGAATCCAAGCAGCGCCTCTCCGACTACCAGGACGAGCATGTCCAGCTCGATCGCGGGCTCGACCACTGCTCGGTCTGCAACCGCTCCGGCGAGGGGCTCGACGACTACGTCATCAGCGGCCTGTGCGCGGGCGATCGCCTGCACCACGGCCTGCTGCTCTGCGGCGATTGCGCGGAGAACATCCAGCACCTGCTGTCGAAGCCGACCAAGGACACCTGGCGACGTTTCGTCGACGAAAACTTCCCGGGCCCGCCCGGCGAAGGCGTTGAACCAGAGGTGGAGACGCTGCCCGCCCTGCCGGTGGCCGTGGCCCGGACCTGAGCATTCCCTGCCAGAATCGCCACGCCAGCGCGTAGGCTTGGCATGCGCGCTTTTCTGCTCCTCCTGACCGCTGCCGCCGCCGCCTTCGCCGAGGCACCACCGTCCCTGTTCATCGACGGCTATGCCGGCAAGGTCAGCGTTGCCCAGGGCGAACCCGTGCCGCTTCATGTCAGCACGACCGCCGCGGTCTTTGATGTCGAGGTCGCGCGCCTCGGCCGCGAGCGCGAAGTTGTCTGGCGCAAGGCGGGCGTCAAGGGCACGGCATATCCCGTGCCCGAGGATGCCTCGGCCAACGGCTGCGGCTGGCCGGCCGCGCTCGACATCCCGGTCGGTGCCGACTGGAAATCGGGGTACTATGAGGTTGCCCTGAAGGCCGCCGATCGCGGCGGTAAATGGACGGCGCGCGGCGCCCGCACGGCTGCGGGTTCCGCCTTCTTCATCGTCCGCGCCGCCAAGCCGGGTGCCACCTCAAAGATCCTGCTGCAGCTCGCCACCAACACCTACAACGCCTACAACAACTGGGGTGGCTTCAGCGTCTACGCCTACAACAGCCTCTCCAACAATCAGGGCCACCGGGTCAGCTTTGAGCGGCCGGCCGCACCGCAGTTCTCGCGCTGGGAACTGCCCTTCGTGCAATGGGCCGAGGCCCAGGGGTACAGCCTCGAGTTCGCCGCCAACAACGACCTCGAATTCCATCCCGAGATTCTCAAGGCCTACCAACTCGTGCTCAGCGTCGGCC
>CANNUR010000112.1 GCA_947523045.1 uncultured Prosthecobacter sp. | reverse complement strand
TGCCCGGTCGCGTCTCGGACTCACGGATGGCGTCGAGCGCGCGCGCCTTCTCGCGTTCGAGCGCTGCGGCCGGAAACTGCGGCGTGGCCAGCACGCGCGACATCAGGCTGACCGCGCGCTCGAGCTCGACGTCGCTCGTCAGGGTGCGCAGCGAGAAGCCGGCACGGTCGTCGCCGGCGCCGCCGCCGAACTGCGCGCCGATGCGCGCGAAGCCGTCATCGATCGCGGCCTCGTCGAGGCCCTTCGAACCGCGCGCGACCATGCCGCGCGTCATCGACGCGAGCCCGCGCTTGCCGGGCGGGTCGAAGCGGGCACCGGCGTCGAAGTCGACGCTGATGTCGAGCATCGGGATGGCGTCGGCCCGCACGAAGAAGACGCGCGCACCGTTCGAGGTTTCCCAGTGCTCGATGGGGAGCGCCGCTCGCGCTGGGGGCGACGTGAGCAACGCGCACAGCAACGCAAGCAGGCCGAGCGCGAAGAGCGCCGCCGGACTGCGCCGCGCGGCGCGGGGAGTGTGGGACCTGGCGTTCCCGCTGTCGACGAGCCGAATAACGGGCATGGTGTCGCGCGCGTTCATCGCATCTCACCCGGCGGAGGCGCAGCGTTGCGAGCTGCCTGTTGCGGATCGATGGGCTGCGGATCGAGCGTCACCACGGTGAGCGCGTCCTGCTCGAAATACTTGCGCGCGACGGCCTGCACCTGTGCCGCATCGACGGCGCGGATGCGCTCGAGAATCCGGTCTGTGTCGCGCCACGACTTGCCGATCGCCTCCATGGCGGCGATCTCCATCGCCTGCCCCATGATGGAGTCGCGCTTGTAGATCTCCTGCGCCACGTACTGCGCCTTGATGCGCTCGAGCTCGTCCTCGCGCACGCCGTGATCGGCCACGCGCTTCACCTCGGCCAGCAGCGCCTTCTCGAGGTCGGCCGGCGTCTTGCCCTGTGCCGGCGTACCGTCGAGCACGAACAAGGACGGCCCGCGCCCGGTCATGTCGTAGCCGGCGCCAGCCTGATTGCCGATGCGCGAGTCGCGCACGATGTTGCGCGTGAAGCGACCGTTCTGGTCGGCATCGAGCACGGCCGACAGCATCTGCTCCGGCTTCAGGGTGGCGAGCTTGGGCGTCTTGTCCTCGGTCGTCGACAGGCGCAGGCTTTTGGCGGCGCGTTCGGCGGCCTGGCGCACGTCGGCATCGGCATCGCCGAGGGCGGCGAGCACGCGCGGCGCGCTGGCCTGGTGCTTCACCAGGGAGATGGCGTCGAGGATCTGGCGACGCCGTTTCGGGTCGGTCCAGCCGGCGTCGAGCGCCTTGGCGGAGAGCTCGCGCGACTCCGGGCTGCCGGTCGTGCGCGCCGCGAGATGGAGCAGGGTGGCGTCGGCCGTGAGCGAGACCGGGCCGTCGCGTTTTTCCGCAAGCTGCTCGAGCAGCAGGTGGTGGTTTTCCAGCTTGGGGGCGTTGAAGAAGGCGGTGCTGGCGGCCTCGTAATCCTTGAAGGCGCCGGGCATCTTGCGCAGCGGCTCAAGCGCCGCCAGCGTGGCTTGCACGCCTTCGGCACTGTCGGTTTTCGACAGGGCGAGGATGGCCTGGGAAAGGGTGGCCGATCCAACGCCTTCAACCTGTCGGACGAGCCCGACCAGAAGCGGCACGGCCTCGGCCGGCACCTCCTCGGCGGTGGCGAGTTGGGCGGCCAGTTCGGGCAGGACCTTGGCGTCTTCTTTGGCGAGGGTGAGGATGCGCTGCAGGGCCTCGTTCGACTGGATGCGGTTGCGGTTCATCTCGCTCACCAGGAAGGCCGCCTCCTCCGGCGAAGCCTTGGCCAGCGCTGCCTTCAAGGCTTCGGCGATGCGCGGGGTTTCGCTCCAGGCTTCCGGCTGATAGTAGGGGCCGCGCGTGTCCGGGCGCGTGCCCCAGGAATCGCCCTTCCATTCCCCCTCGGTGAAATGCAGTCGGCACAGCGCTGCAAGCAGGCCCTGACGCAGGGCGGGATCGCTGGCCTTGCCGAGGCGGTCGATGAGGCCGCTGACAACCTCGGGGGTGTGGATCATCGCGAGGGCGCGAAGATGGCCCTTGGGATGGCTCTGTGAGTGGTCGAGGGCTGCGAAAAGTGGGGTGCTCAGTTGGCGGCGTGCGGCTGCCTGGATGGCCGTGTGCGCGATGACGGGATCCGCATGATGGGTGGCAGTCACGACAGCGCTGTCCGAGGCCTTGTCCTGGAATGAGGCAACGAGGTTGCGTTGGGGGCTGCGGTTGTCTGCATACTGCCCCTGGTAATCTCGTGCGAGCGAAGATCCACGACGCATCAATTCACGCTGTGCTTCGATGCGGCGTCGGTAACTTTGTGGCTTGCCGAGATCCAGCAGCTTCACGAGTTCCTCATCCTTCGCCTTGGCGAAATCCGGCAGCGGCTCGGGCTGAAACCCCTTCGGCCTGACCTGCACGATGTAACCGACATCCGGCCCCTCCCAGTTGAAGGTCGCGCCCTTCCAGCTGGCGACGTACAGGCGGCTCATGGCATCGACATCGGCGTCGGTGGGGCGGGTCAGCTTGACGAAGGCTTCCGGTGGACGGGTTTCCTCAAAGGTCGCGCCCTTGGGCTGCACCTGATGGTGCCAGAGGGCGCCGGTGCCCCAGTCGGCGGTGAAGGGGGCGTTGTTCCAGGCGCCGAAGCCGGGTTCGTCGAGGTAAACCGCGCCGCAGCCGCTGCCGCCACCGTAGTCGGCGAGCGGTGCCACGGCTTCGTCGGGGAAGTTTTTGTACAGGCGAGGGTAACCGTGGTCGTCGAGACCGGTGAAGTGGTGGAAGCGCACATTCCAGCCGCCGCCGTCGTTGGTGTTGTCGCGGGCAAACAGGTCCATCAGGGGGCTGATGGCGACCTCGAGGATGTTGCGGGTGCCGGTCGAGTAAATTTCCAGATTGCTGCCGTCAGGGCGCAGGCGCACCACCCCGCCGCCGCGCATCTGCAGGCTGCGGCCATCGGTGCCGGTGGCCTTGAGGAAGCCGAAGTCGCCGACGGCGACATAGAGCCAGCCGTCGATGCCGAGGCTGAGGCCATTGGTGGTGTGATCGGCGGGGCGGTCCTTGAAGCCGAAGGCGATGTCCTTGATCAGGAGGTTCTGTTTTTCCGCCACGCCATCGCCATCGGCATCGATGAACTCGCTCAGGTGCGGCGGATGCACGAGGTAGAGCCGGTCGCGATCCCAGACCAGGCCGCGCGGGCTGTCGACCTCGCAGAACACCTTGGTTTCATCGGCGCGGCCATCGCCATCGCGGTCGCGCAGACGGATGACCCGGCCGCGGCCGGGGTTGCGGCCGAGCGAGCCGTTGCCATCGGAGGAGACATAGAGCGTGCCGTCCGGGGCGGCAGCGACGAAGACCGGGTAGTTGGCAGCGGCGCTGTTGGCGAAGAGAGTCACCTCAAAGCCTTCCTGCACCTTGACGTCCTTAAGGATGGCAGCCTCCTGTTCGGGGGTGAGCGGGACGATCCGGGGCGGGACGTTGCCGGACTTGGAGTAGTCGGACTTGTCGGACGGGTCGGACAGGTCCGACTTTTCCGACACTTGAAGGGCGGTGATGCCGGGCCCCTGCAGTCGCACCTCGCGCACGCTGGCCCAGCCGCCACTGGTTTTGCCGAGCGCCTGGATCCGGAGGAAGCGAATGGCCTCGGCCTGGGCAAAGGTGTGCCGGTAGGGGGCCTTCTCCGTGTTGGTGCTGCCGTCGACCAGCGTGCTCCAGGTCTTGCCATCTTGGCTGGCCTCGATCCGGAACTGGTAGACGCCGCTGTTTTCCCAAACCGTCTCCAGGCCGGTGAGGGTCTGCGGCTTGGCCAGTTCCAGTTGCAGCCACTGTGGGTAGGAACTGTTGGCGGCGCACCAGCGGGTGGCTTCGTCGCCATCGACCGCGCGCCAGGCGAAGTTGTTTTTGCCGGTCTCCTCGCTGCTCGCCGTGGCCTTGACGCCGAGGGCGTTTTTGGGCGTCGGTGGCGGCTTCGGGGTCTCGGCGGGTTTGGCCTTCACGAAGCGGACCTCGCCCTGGCCCTGGAAGGGTGTCAGGTAATCCGGCTCAAGCTTGCCGCAGGCCCAGAGCAGGCCGCGGGTGACGAGGTCGAGGTAGCGGGCGTCGGCGACGGTGGCGGTGTTGTGACCGAGGCTGGTGCTGAAGCTGCGCGCACCGGCCTTGTCATGCGTCCAGGCGACGATGGCATCGACCTCGCGCAGGCTGCCATCCTTCTGCTTCACCTTCTGCCGGCCCATGACCAGCGGATGGGCGCCGAAGATTTCAACGTTGTTGTACAGTTCCTCCTTGATCGTGGTCCACTCGCTCAGCGGCTGGGTGATGGGATGGGCCGGGTCGACCAAGGTGAGGGCGATGGGTTCCTGCGGTCCGTGCGAGGTGGATTGCAGGCCGAGGTGACGGAACCAGGCGTCGGATCCGGTGCGGAAGCTGTGCATGGCGCAGTGCAGGTGCACGGCGGGAACGGTGCGATGCACGTCGAGGATGCGCTGCAGCACGGCCGGATCCTTCATGCCGGCGGCGCACTCGTCGTGCAGGACGATGTCATAGCCCTTGGCCCAGTCCGGGTTGTCGTAGAGGGGCAGGGGCGGGTTGACCGATTTGTCATCGGTCCAGACCACGTCGATTTGGACGTTGGCGCGCGCCTGGAGGCCCTGGCGCAGGACCTCGTGCTGGCCGGCGTAATCGTGGCAGCAGCCGCCGGCGACCAGCAGGGCCTTCAGGGGGCGCGGTGCCGCGTCGGCGAGTGGCGCGAACATCACAAAAGTAGCAATCGGGAGGAGAAAACGCAGCATGGAGTGCGAACAAACGCGGGTCGCCCCGCGAATCAATCACGGATGGTGGCCGGCAAAAAACCCGGCCTAGTGTACCGCTTTTCGCTTGGCGGTCGGCCCGGGAACCGGAATAGATGCGGTCTGATGACCCCCACCTCGGCCCTTCTGCTTTCTGCTTCCGTCGGCTACCTGAGCGGCGCCCTGCCGTTTGGCTACTTCGCCGGGCAACTCAAGGGCATCGACATCCGCCAGCATGGCAGCGGCAACATCGGGGCCACCAACGTCATTCGGGTTCTAGGCAAGGGCATTGGCATCCCGGTGTTTGTGCTCGACCTGCTCAAGGGCTGGCTGCCGGTCTGGCTGGCGTCGAGCCTGTGGCTCAGCGAGTTGAACCCGACCCTGCAGTCGGCCGGCGCAGTTTTGGCCGGGCTGGGGGCCGTGCTCGGCCACATGTACACCTTCTGGCTCGGCTTCAAGGGCGGCAAGGGCGTGGCCACCACGGCCGGCGTGCTGCTCGGCGTGCACTGGCTGGCGATGATCGGCGGCCTGGGGCTCTGGTTGATCACCTTCTTTGCCACCCGCTACGTCTCACTGGCCTCGATGGTGGCCGGCATCGGGGTGGCGGGCACGATGTACGTCGAGATGTCGCGCACCCGCGTCTGGGATCCGGTGATGCTCGGGTTTGGCCTCCTGGTCATGGTCCTGGTCATCGTCCGCCACCGCGCGAACATCGGTCGCCTCTTGAACGGCACCGAGCCGCAGGCCGGGCGGAAAAAGCTGGAGTGACTCAGGCGGCCTGCTCGGCCGAGGCGTCGGCGGCGGGCGGCTGGTGGCGGGCGAGAAATTCCTCGGCCAGGGCCTTGTAGGCCTGGGCGCCGCGACCCGAGGGGTCGTATTCCAGGATCGGCTTGCCGAAGCTGGGGGCCTCGCCGAGGCGGACGGTGCGCGGGATGAGGGTGTTGTAGATGATGTCGGCGAAGTAGGTGCGCACGTCGTTGACGACCTGGTTGGCCAGGTTGGCGCGCTGGTCGTACATGGTCATGACGATGCCTTCCAAGCGCAGGCCGGGGTTGGCTCCGCAGTCGCGGATCTGCTGAACGAGCTGGACGATGCTCGACAGACCTTCCAAGCCGAAATACTCGCACTGGATGGGCACCAGCATCTCGTCGGCCGCAGCCAGGGCCGAGGTCATGAGCACGCCAAGGGAAGGGGGGCAGTCGAGGAAGACGTAGTCGAAGCTGTCGTTTTCGCGGAAGCGCTGCAGCACGTCGCGCAGGCGGGTCAGGTGGTTGCCGCGCTGAGCCAGTTCGATTTCGCAGCCGGCCAGTTCCTGGTGCGAGCGGATCAGCCACAGGTTTGGGCGGGCGGGAGTGACCACCGCGGCGGGGTCGGTGTCGGCCACCAGGGCGGAGTACAGGCTGGCGCCCTCCTCGCGCTCCAAGCCGAGGCCGCTGGTGGCGTTGCCCTGCGAGTCGAGGTCGATCAGCAGAACGCGCTGGCCCAGGGCGGCGAGGCAGGCCGAGAGGTTGATGGAGGTGGTGGTTTTACCCACACCACCTTTCTGGTTGGTGATGGCGACGATCCGCATATGCTGGCTTGACGACCGACTGTGTACGTTAACGGTGGGCCGCGCCAGAGAAAATGGACATCACGGAGAAATGGTTGGGTGAAATCGGCGGCTGGGCGGCGATGAAGGCGGCGCGCGGACTCGTGGCGGCGGGGCAGGTGAGCCTGCAGTCGAACGAGCCCGGGTTGATCCGCGGCCTCGCCGGCACCGGTCGCCTGCGTCATGCCTGCGGCCTGCGGGTCCGCGGCCGAACGGATGTCGACAACCTGTGCACCTGTCCGGCCGGTCGACGTGGCCTGATCTGCGAGCACTCGCTGGCCGCCGCCCTGCTGTCGCTGCAGCCCGCCGAGCCGGCGCCGGTTACGGCCAAACGGGTGGCGGGACACTATGAAGTCTTCCTGCCCCCGGCAGCGCTGGCGGGCGGTGGCGGGGCGACGGCTCTGTCGGTCTACGTCAAGTTTCAGCCGGGCGGCGAACCCGAGACCTCGCGATTGGCAGCCTGGCTTGCCGGCCAGGGGGTGGAGGCGGCCAGTGCGCCACTGTCGCTGCGCGGCGCCGATCTCGAGAGTTTTCTGGAGGCCTTGGCCGGGCACCCGCGGGTGGTCTGCGGCAAACCCTCCGGCGGAGGCGATCCTTGGCGGGTGGCGGAGCTGCCGGTGCGCCTGCCGCTGCGGGTGACGGCCACCGACGAGACCGTCAGCTTCCGATTGCAGGTCGATTCAGTGCGTCCGCTGCAAGCGAACCAGCCCACAGGCTGGTGGCTCTGTCATGTAACGCATCAACTGTTTCGTCTGGCGCCGATCCAGGAATCTTTGCGGTCTTGGTTCACCGCCCTACTGCAGGCTCCTCAGCAACGCCCCCTGCGTTGGCTGGCCGAACAGGCAGCCCATTTGGATGAAGCGTTTCATTGGCAACGCGAAGGCGATCTCCTGAAAGCCTTTCATGTAACGAATATTTCGTTTCATGTCTGTGTCCAACTGGAAGGTTCTCTGCAGCAGGTCGAGCTGCGCCTGTGGGCCGAGCATCAAGGTGAGCGTTGGGAACTGGGTGTGGAGAATGAGGAAACTCAATCCAAGTTTCCCATTCAGGATCAAAATTCAAATGGCACCTTTTACGTAAGAAACAGAAAAGAAGAAACGCGCGTTTTGGCGCAGGTGCAGGCCCTGGGCTTTGTCGCGGGACCAAGTCGACTGGGATCCTGCTGGCGTTTGAGTGGTGCCGACCGGGTTCTGGAATTCATCGCCAGCGACCTGCCACGACTGCGTCGCCAGTGGCAGATCGAAGAGGGCCAGGGCTGGCGGGCGGCGACCCGAGGACTGATTCGTGTAACGCCTGAGTTACGTCCAAAGGCACAACAGACAGGTGGCGATTGGTTGGCCATGGAGTTCGCCTATCGGGCACCCGATGGTTTTCAACTGCCGCGAACGGAAGTGTTGCGACTCATGCGTTCGGGGCGCAAAGTCCTGCCTGGTAAGGCAGGGCAGCGTTATCTTCTCGATACATCGGCCATCGCTGATTTTGAGGATTCCCTGCAGGATGTAACGGTTGAATTGACCGCTGATGGCCTGCGCGTGCCCAGTCTGCATGCGGCCTACCTGGCAGGTGACTCGGCATCTGAAGTCACACAAAGCACGGATTTGGTAACGATAGAAACGTTGCTAAAACCTCTGCAGGCCAAGCTCCGTCCCTACCAGTTGGAGGGTGTGGCATGGCTGCATGCGCTGGCGCAGGTGGGTCGCGGCGCGATCCTAGGCGACGACATGGGCTTGGGGAAGACCCTGCAAAGTATCGCATTGATCGTTACTTTAAAGGCTCAAAACCCCACCTTGGGTCCGGTCTTGATCGTCTGTCCGAAGTCGCTTACTGGCAACTGGCGCCAGGAGTTCGAGCGTTTTGCCCCGGGCTTGAAGGTGGCGGTGTCGCAGGGGCCGCAGCGCCAGGCGGTGCTGGCGAAGCGGGCGGAACTCGATGTGGTGCTGACGACCTATCAGCTGGCGATCAACGATCGCGACGCCCTGGCCGGCACCGACTGGGGGTTGATCGTGCTCGACGAGGCCAGTTTCATCCGCAATCCGGACACCGAGGCGGCCAAGGCCCTGCGGTCGCTGCGGGCGGGGGCGCGGGTGGCCTTGACGGGAACGCCGGTGGAAAACTCGGTGCGCGATTTGTGGTCGATCTGCCACTTCGTCCAGCCCGGCTATCTCGGGAGCCGCGAGCATTTCCGCGAGCGTTTCGAGCAGCCGCTGGCGGCGGGGTTGGACCGGCCCGAGGCGCAGTCGGCGGCCGACCGCCTGAGACGGCTGGCGCGTCCTCTCTTTTTGCGGCGCACCAAGCGCGAGGTGCTGCGCGACCTGCCGGACAAGATCGAGCAGGTGCTCTGGTGTGAGCCGAGCCCGGTGCAGGCCGAAGTGTACCGTCGCCTGCTCGAGGAGGGCATGGAGGAGATCCGGCTGGCGCGCCGTCGCAGCGGTCAGAATGGCGCGCGCATTCAGTTCCGTGCCGGATTTCGGG
>CANNUR010000111.1 GCA_947523045.1 uncultured Prosthecobacter sp. | reverse complement strand
GGTAGGCGCCGGTCAGGCTGTCGGTGTTGGCGGCGAGCTCGGCGGGTTTGCCCTGGGCGATCAGCCGACCGCCGAGTTCACCGGCCGCCGGGCCGAGTTCGAGGACATGATCGGCGGCGCGGATCATCGCTTCGTCATGCTCGACGACGAGCACCGTGTTGCCGAGATCGCGCAGGTGTCGGAGCGTGGCGATCAGGCGTTCCGTGTCGGCCGGGTGCAGCCCGACGCTGGGTTCATCGAGCACATAGAGCACGCCGGCCAAACCGGCGCCGATCTGGCTGGCGAGGCGGATGCGCTGGGTTTCGCCGCCGGACAGCGTGCCGCTTTCACGGTCGAGCGTCAGATAACCGAGACCGACCTGATCAAGGAACTCCAGGCGCTTGAGCACCTCCTTCTGCAGATCGGCGACATAACCCGCCTCATGCTCGGTCATCACCAGGCCGCGCATCCAGGCCAGGGCCTCGCGCACGGCGAGCGCGCAGAAGCCATGGATCGACAGCGCCGCACCATTGGACTGGTGTTTGGAAGTCAGCGTCACCGCCAGGATCTCGCGGCGCAGGCGGCGGCCCTCGCAGTCCGGACAGGGCAGGGGATTCATGTAGCGGGCCACCTGCGCGCGCAGGGTGTCGCTCTCCGCATTCGCGTGCAGGCGGCGCGCCTCATGGAGCAGGCCCTCGTAGGGTTTGGCGACGCTGCGCTTGTTGCCGGACGCGGCCCAGCCGGTGGCAATGGCCTCGCGACCGGTGCCATGCAGGAGCGCGTCCTTGAACGCCTGCGGCAGCTCGCGGTAAGGCACATCCAGCCGCGCGCCGAAGTGCTTGGCCAGCGCCTCCAGACTGCGCTGGTGCACCGCCTTCAGCTTCGGGTTGCGCGACCACCAGGTCTTCACCGCGCCGTCCTTGAGCGACTTGTCGGCGTCCGGCACGATCAGGCCCGGATCCGGGGCCAGCAGCGTGCCCACCCCCTCGCAGCACGGACAGGCACCGAGGCGGGTGTTGAAGGAAAAGTGCTGGGGGGTGAGTCGCCCGATGCTGTAACCCGTCTGCGGGTTCGTGTAGGCCGTGGTGAAGGCGAGCACCTGCTCGTCATCGCCCGGGTTCACCAGAAAGCGCACCTCATCGGCATTCCAGCGCAGGGCGGTTTCGATCGATTCCATCAGCCGCGGCTTCACCCCCTCGCGCAGCACCAGGCGGTCGACGACCACCTCCACCGTCGAGGCCGCCGGCGGCTGCAGGTCTTCCTCGAGTTCGACCATCTCGCCATCCAGGCGCACACGCACAAAGCCCTGGCGCCGCAGCTTTTCCAGAAGCAGGCGCAGCGCCGCGGCATCGGCGGGCGGCTGCGGCGCGAGCACGACGAGGCGGGTGCCCTCGCCGAGCGCGAGCAGGCGTTCGCCCATCTCAGCCGGCGTGGTCTTGTGCAGCGCCTCGCCCGTGTCCGGGTCGTGGGGATGACCCGCCACCGCGAAGAGCACGCGCAGGTAGTCGTAGATCTCCGTCACCGTGGCGATCGTGCTGCGCGGGTTGGGCGCGCTGTGGGCCTGCTCGATGGCGACCGCCGGCGACAGCCCCTCAATGAAGTCGACGTCGGGTTTTTCGAGCTGGTCGAGGAACTGGCGTGCGTAGGCCGACAGGCTCTGCACGTACCGGCGCTGGCCCTCGGCGTAGAGGGTGTCGAAGGCGAGCGACGACTTGCCGCTGCCACTGACGCCGGTGAGCACGACCAGTTTCTGGCGCGGGAGGTCCAGATCAAGATTTTTGAGGTTGTGCTGCCGGGCGCCGCGCACCCGGATGAAGTCCTGCGCCATGGTCGCGCACCCAAGCCCGGGGAAGCCGCCCCGTCAAACCGGACGACGGTGGGACGAGCCGAAGCAGGGATATGGAATATCGAACAAGGAGTGATCCACGCCCAAGTCCGGAATGCGGGAACCTTCGTCATTCGGAGTTCCTTGTTGGATATTGGATCTTCAAAGCTGTAGGCGGGGGCATCGACCCCGCAGGTTCCCGCGTAGGCGCCGTCGCCAGACGGCGGGGTTTGGGGCCGGGAGTGGATGGCGGAGGGTTGAGGGTGGATCGGTCCCCAATCCCGCGTTTTGGCCAACGCGCCCACGATCCCGTGTAGGCGCCGTCGCCAGACGGCGGGGTTTGGGGGCCGGGAGTGGATGGCGGATTGTTGAGGGTGGATCGGTCCCAATCCCGCATTGTGGCCAACGCGCCCACGGGGCGTCAGCCCGCGGATCGGCCTCGTCCGCCGCCCTGTTTCGGCTGGTGACCCCCAAAAGCGATCTCCGATTCGGGAAGAGTGATCTCAGGTCGAGCGAATCGGATGTCCGATTCGGGAAGAACGATCTCAGGTCGGGTGAATCGGATGTCCGATTCGGGAAGAACGATCTCAGGTCGGGCGAATCGGATGTCCGATTCGGGAAGAACGATCTCAGGTCGGGCAAATCGGATGTCCGATTCGGGAAGAACGATCTCAGGTCGGGCAAATCGGATGTCCGATTCGGGAAGGATGACCTCCGATCTGGTAAATGTGATCTCCGATTCGGGAAAAGTGATCTCCGATTTCGTAAATCGGATCTCCGATTTGAGAATCGCAAGACTTTATTGAGACTGGAAGCACCTCGAAAGGGCTGGCGGACGGCACGTGGGGGCAGAGGCTGTTGACGGCGGATGGCTGATGGTGGCTCGGGCTCAGAAGGTCCGCAGATTTCACAGATTGCGCAGATGGGACGAGGTAGGGAGTTGACCCATAGGCTTCTCTCTGCGTCCCAACCGATCTCTGCAGCGCAATCTGGGCTTGGGATTTGGCTGGTTCCCGTCTGAAATGGGAGATCTGAGATCCTTCGGCGGCCTTCTCCGCTTGCCTAGAGAGTCTGCTGCGGCTTGAATCGGTGGCGATTCTGCCCCTTTCCGCTGCCCCTCATGTTCGAACAAGCCTTCCGCAACATCGACGACATCCTGCACAAGGAGGCCGGTTGCACCACGGAGTTGGATTAACCGAGCAATCCTCCTGGCTGCTTTTCCTGAAATACCTCGACAGCCTGGAGGCCGACAAGGCTACCGAAGCCGCCCTCGAAGGCCGGAAGTACAGCTACATCCTCGATGCCCCCTACCGCTGGGAGACCTGGGCCGCGCCCAAGGACAAATCCGGTCAGCTCGACCATCACAAGGCCCTCACCGGCGATGACCTCGTCGACTTCGTCGACAAGAAGCTCTTCCCCTACCTGCACGGCTTCACCCAGCGCGCCACCAGCCCGGTCACCATCGAATACAAAATCGGCGAAATCTTCGGCGAGATCAAAAACAAGATCCGCAGCGGCTACAGCCTGCGCGACATCATCGACCAGATCGACGGCCTGCGCTTCCGTTCGCAGAGCGAGAAGCATGAGCTGAGTCACCTCTACGAGGCCAAGATCAAGAACATGGGCAATGCCGGTCGCAACGGCGGCGAGTATTACACCCCGCGCCCGCTCATTCGCGCCATGATCCAGGTCGTGCAGCCGAAGATCGGCGAGACCATTTACGACGGCGCCTGCGGCTCGGCAGGCTTCCTCTGCGAGGCCTTCGCGCATCTCTCCCAGGGCAAGCTCACCACCAGGGACCTCGCCACGCTCCAGACCCGCACCTTCTACGGCAAGGAAAAGAAGTCCCTCGCCTACGTCATCGCCATCATCATCAAGAACACCTTCCTGTCGAACACCGACAACGCCTCGGTGAGCCTGCGCAAGCTCCTGCTGGAAAGCTGCAACCTGCACACCGTGCTCGACTGCCCCGGCGGCACCTTCCAGGGGGCGGGAGTGAAGACCGTGGTGCTGTTCTTCGAGAAGGGTCGCCCCACGCGCAAGGTCTGGTACTACCAGCTTGATCCCGGCCGCAACCTCGGCAAAACCAACCCGCTCAATGACGCGGACCTCAGTGACTTCATTGACCAACAGCGGACGTTTGCGGCGACGGCGAAGAGCTGGAGCATCGACGTCAAGAGCATCGATCCCGCCACCTGCGACCTCTCCGTGAAGAACCCCAACGGCGCGGTGGAAGTCGCCCACCGCCGCCCGGCAGAGATCCTCGCGGAAATCGCCGCGCTGGATGCCGAGAGCGCGGCGGTGCTGGAGAATATCCGGGGGCTGTCATGTGATTTTGTTTTTACCCAACGCGGCCCGGGGTGGGTGGAGAAGAAGTTGGGGGATGTAGTTACGCTACAAAGGGGCTTCGACCTGCCTACACAGGACCGTGTCAGCGGAGAATATCCGCTCGTCAGTTCCAGTGGGATCAGTGACACACATCACAAGAGTGCGGTTCGTGGGCCTGGAGTGGTTACGGGCCGAAGCGGCAGCATCGGGAATGTCTTTTTTATCGAGGATGACTTCTGGCCGCTGAACACAGTGCTCTATGTCAAAGACTTCCACGGCAATGATCCCCGTTTCGTGTTTCATTTGTTGAACAACTTTGATTTGAAGAGGTTCGCCACAGGATCTGGCGTTCCCACTCTCAACCGTAATTTCGTGGATGACGAATTGGTCATGGTGCCACCTCAGGTCGAGAAACAAAAAAGATCGTCACCCAACTCGACGCCCTGTCCGCCGAAACCCAACGCCTCGCCGCCATCTACACCCGGAAGCTGGCCGCGCTGGCGGCGTTGAAGCAGTCGCTGCTGCACCAGTCGTTCGCGGGAGAGTGGTGACCTCATTGATGTCAGTGACGTTGTTGACGTTGTTGACGTTGTTGACGTTGTTGACGTTGTTGACGTTGTTGACGTTGCTGGCGTTGCTGGCGTTGCTGGCGTTGCTGACGTTGCTGACGTTGCTGACGTTGCTGACGTTGCTGGCACCTCACTGTGCCAGAGATGTTGCTGGCAGCACGGACCGTCTTGACCCCGCCGTCAATGACGTCAGTCCGGTCCGCTGTCACCGCGGGGGCGCCAAGACCGCATTGACATTCTTAATGGTTTTGACGAAGCTGGCGTCGCATGCCTGAGATGTTCGACAAACGCGGGGGCTTCCGGAAACTGCACACCTTCACGCTGGCCACCCTCGTGCAGCTCGAGACGCTGAGCTTCTGCCGCCGCTTTCTCACCTTTGACCACCGTGAGACAGGCGCCAAATTCTACGATCCCAAGGGCCGTCAATACGACCAGATGACCCAGGCGGCGCGCAGTGGCCGCCAGAACATCATCGAAGGCTCGGAGCGGTCCACCACTTCCAAGGATACAGAAATGAAGCTCACGGACGTCGCCCGCGCCAGCCTGAGTGAGCTGCGCGGGGATTACGAAATCTTCATCCTCGACCGCGACCAACTCCCTTGGTCGGTGCATTCCCCCGAGGCCAAAGCCGTCAATGCCATCTCCCTGGATCCCGCTCCTTTCACCGACGATGTGGTGCATGAGTCCGCCAAGCACGCCCTGCAACAGCGGAAAAAATACGCCCGCTGGCTGGATGCCCCTGACGCAGTGGTGGTGGCCAACGCCATGCTCATCCTCATCGGCCGCGCCTTGAACATGCTGAAAAGCCAGATCGAAGCCCAGGGGAAAGCCTTTGAAGAAACCGGCGGCTTCAGTGAGCGCCTGATGGCCAAACGCCTGCAAGCACGCGAAGGCCAGAAGACCACCGAGCCCTCCCCCGACTGCCCGCAATGCCACCAACCGATGCTCCGCCGCCAGTCCGCCAAGGGAGACTTCTGGGGCTGCACCACCTACCCGGACTGCAAAGGGACACGCCCGCTATGAGGACTGGGTCGGCGGGATTCCCTGGTTGTCAGTGGTGTCAACTCTGTCAGTGATGTCCCACCCATGAACGAAGCCGAGACCATCGACGCCTACATCCTGCCCGCCTTGCAAGCGGCGGGCTGGGGAGCGGAGGGTTGCCGCATCCGGCGGGAATACCCGATCACGGCAGGCCGCATCGAAGGTCATGTCAGGCGCGGTCGGGCGCTGAAGGCGGACATCGTGCTCGAATACCGCAACACCAAGCTGGCGGTGGTGGAGGCGAAGGCGCAGGACGAGGAACTGACCGAGGGCGTGGGCCAGGCGAAGGATTACGCGGGCAAGCTGGCCATTCGCCACACCTACGCCAGCAACGGCCGGGGCATCTATGCCATCGACATGCAGACAGGCAGGGAAGGCGAAGTCGCCGCCTACCCCACACCGGAGGAACTCTGGGCATTGACCTTTGCCGAGGCGAACGCCTGGCGTGATCGCTTCGCCGACGTGCCTTATGAGGACAAGGGCGGTTCGCATCCGGGCCGGTATTATCAGGACATTGCCATCGAGCGCGTGATGCAGGCCATCGCAAATGACCGGCAGCGCATCCTGCTGACGCTGGCCACCGGCACGGGCAAGACCTTCATCGCTTTCCAAATCGCCTGGAAGCTCTTTCACGCCCGCTGGAACCTGAGCCGCGAAGCCACACGTCGCCCGCGCATCCTCTTCCTTGCCGACCGGAACTTGCTGGCCAACCAGGCCTTCAATGCGTTTTCGGCCTTCCCCGAGGACGCCCTAGTGCGCATCTCCCCCGAGGACATTCGCAAGAAGGGCAAGGTGCCGATGAACGGCAGTTTGTTCTTCACCATCTTCCAGACCTTCATGAGCGGCAGGGGCGGTGATGGCAAGCCCGCCCCCTACTTCGGCGACTACCCGGAGGACTTCTTCGACTTCATCGTCATCGATGAGTGCCATCGCGGCGGCGCGAACGATGAAAGCAACTGGCGCGGCATTCTCGAGTACTTCGCCCCGGCGGTGCAGCTCGGTCTCACCGCGACGCCCAAGCGCAGTGACAACGTCGACACCTACGCCTACTTCGGCGAGCCGGTGTTCACCTACTTGCTCAAGGAGGGCATCAACGACGGCTTTCTGACGCCCTTCCGCGTGAAGCAGATTCAGACGACCCTGGATGATTACGTCTGGACGTCGGACGACACCGTGGTGGAGTGCGAGATCGAGGTGGGGAAGCTTTACGAAGAGGTGGACTTCAACCGCAACATCGAGATCCGCGAACGGGAGAAGAAGCGGGTCGAGATCATTTTGTCGCAGATCCAGCCCAACGAGAAGACCCTCGTTTTCTGCGCCAACCAAGGCCACGCGCTGCTCGTGCGCGACCTGATCAACCAGCTCAAGTCGAGCACCGACCCGAACTACTGCGTGCGCGTCACCGCAGATGATGGCGAGCGCGGCGAGCAATGGCTGCGGGAGTTCCAGGACAATGAGAAGTCCATCCCCACGATTCTGACGACCTCGCAGAAGCTCTCCACTGGCGTGGATGCCCGCAACGTCCGCAACATCGTCCTGATGCGCCCGGTCCATTTTGGGTGGTGGCCATGCGCTGGGCTCAGAGCGAGCAGGCTTCGCCATGCGCGCGCTCCGGGGGCGCGGACGACCGCGGCATGGGGCTCGCCGAAGAAAATCAAGACGCCAAGCGGACCGGGGTCGGCTTGGCGTCTGGGGGTGAGGTGTTTCGGGTGTCGGCTCAGCGTGCGGGGGGCTTGACCTGCCAGAGGTCGTCGAAGAAGTCGGCGGCGGTGACTTTGCCGGCGGCTTCGGCGCTGGGGGGCTGGCTGAGGTCGAGCAGGGCCCAGTCGGGCAGCTTGGGGTTCTGCAGGGAGTTGGTGCGGTCGTGGGCTTCGCGGAAGGTGAGGCCGGTGTTGAGGACGACTTCGAAGTTGGGCGATTCGAGGGCGGGATAGATGAGCAGGGGCACGTGGCTGGCGGCGGGGTGGCTCTGGCCGGCGATCGCCACCGTTTGGGCATCCCACTGGAGGGGCAGTCGCGGCAGCAGTTGCCTGAGCACGGAGTTCGACTCGGGGGTGCCCCAGAGGATGAGGCCCTGGGTCTGACCGGCGGCGATGGGGTCGCCAAGCTCGGAGGCCTTGACGACGCGGGCGTCGCCGCGCATGAGGCTGCGCCAGCGCTGGAGGAAGTGGGCGGACTCGGCCTGCACCCAGGCTTCGACCTGCGGGTGCGAGGCCTTGCCATCGGGCAGGACGACGAGGAAGCGCTTGAGGAAGGCGGCATCCATCGGGCCGGGGTGCGAGGAGGGTTTGCCGCCCTCGGGTCCGGTGTGGGCGAAGGGGATGGGACCGTGTTCGCTCCAGCGACCGTCCTTTTTCACCAGGCGGATGAAGGCGCCGCCGGAGTTCGGCAGGCGCGGGCCGGGCTGGTGGAAGTTGGCGAACTCGGGCAGGACGGGGCCGAGGGCGACGGTGAGTTTGGTGCCATCGACGATGAGGTCGAGCTGGCGGCCGCCGGCGCGGGCCTGAGGGGGCGGGTAGAGGACGATGCGGCTGACGTTCTGGGTGGTGAGTTCGATGCTGCGGCCGCTGGTGACGCGGGCGTCGATGCGCGCTTCCTTCCAGCTTTCCTCCATGCCGTGCAGGTTCAGCCAGTGGACGCGGCCGTAGAGGGGCGTCTTGGCCTGGATGTGGATGGTGTCGGGGAAGCGGTTGCGACCCTTGGCGACGGCGGCCTCGATCTCGGCCTGGACCGTCTGGATGACTTCGGGGTGGTACTTGTGGCCCATGCCCGGGCCGATGTGATGGCTCAGCTTCAGGCCGTGAGTGGCGAGCACTTCCTCCATGTAGGCGGCGGAGTCGCGCTGGGTGTCGTTTTCGCCGCTGTAGGCGACGAGGGGGACGTTGAGCAGGTTGCGGGCGGCATCGGGCACATCGTAAAAGCCCCAGAGCTTCTGCTCATACCAGACCGGCATCTTTTCGGGGGTGAGCTTCTGGTAGCGCTTCACATCGACAAAGCCGGCGCCGGCATGCACGCAGGCCCATTGGTCGGGGTAGTGCGCGCCGAGGTGCCAGGCGCCGGCGCCGCCCATGCTGAAGCCGGCGAGGGCGATGCGGTCGCGGTCGACGTTGAAGCGGGCGATGG
>CANNUR010000110.1 GCA_947523045.1 uncultured Prosthecobacter sp. | reverse complement strand
GAGGTTGACCTTCAGGCCGGGCAGCTGGCCTTCGAGCGCCTTGGCACCGGCCTGAGTGACGCCGGTCTGCCAGGCAAAGAGTTTCTTCAGGCCCTTGGCGGCGGCAAGCTTGGCGATGCCGGCGTCGGTGGTCTTGGTGCCGTAAAGGTTGAGGTACTCCAGCTTCTGCAGGCTGGCGAGCTGGGCGATGCCGGAGTCGCTGAGCTTGGTGTTCTCCAGGTGCAGGCGCTCCAGCGCCGTCATCTTGGCAAGGGTGGCGGCGGCGGCATCGGTGACCTGGCTGCGGGCGAGGTCGACCCAGACGACGTGCTTGGCGATGGGTTCCAGCAGGGCGAGTTCCTTGTCGCCGAACTTGTCGGTGGCGTTGATGACGCTGAGGCGCAGCACTTCGGTGTCCTGGGCCAGCGGCATGAGGCTGGCGTTGAGGGCCTGGATCTTGGCGCTGACCTCGGCGATCTGCTTTTTCTCGGCGTCGCTGAGCGGCGCCGGCTTGGCCTTGGCCGGGGCGGCGACCTTGGTGTCGACCTTCGGCAGGCCCTTGGCGAGCAGGACGGCGAGGGCGGCTTCGATCTCCGGGGTCGGCTTGGCGGCGGCGACCGTGGCACTCTCGGAGGCGCCGGTGGCGATCCACCACTTCAGCACGGCGAGTTCTTCGGCAGTGACCTGCGGCTCGTCTTCCGGCGGCATGTGCTCATCGTCATCGACCGGCAGGTTGATGCGCACCAGCAGCAGGCTGTCGTCCGGCTTGCCGGCGATGACCGTGTTTTCGCCCTCGCTGCCGCCCTTGAGGATGGCGGCGAAATCGTGCAGCTGCAGCTTGCCCTTCTTTTTCTCTTCACCGTGACAGCTGACGCACTTGGCGGCCATGATCGGGGCGACGACGTCGCGGTAGACCACCGCCTTGGCGGCAATGGCCGGGTCGAGCTTGCCGGTGGCGGCTTCGGCCGGCGCGGCGGCCTTGGCTTCCGGCTTGGCCGCGGGTGCGGCGGCGGGTTTGGCGGATTCGGCGGGTTTGGCCGCGGGAGCGGCGGCCACCACCGGGGTCGGCTTGGCGTCGTCTTCGGCGGTCCAGCCGGTGTTGAAATGGGCGTTCGGGAGTTTCGCCTTCAGCTGCGCGACCCCGGCCTTGGTGACACCGGTCTGCCAGAGATAAACGGCCTTGAGCTTGCTCAGGCCGGCGAGCTTGGACAGGCCGGCATCGGTGACCTTGGTGTTGTACAGGTTGAGATATTCGAGCGAAGCCAGGCCGGTGAGGTGGTCGAGGCCGGCGTCGCTGATGCCGGTGTTCTCAAGGTGCAGTTCGGTGAGGTTCTTCATCGCCGCGACCGCCTTCTGGCCGGCGTCGGTGACCTTGGTGCGGGCGAGGTCGAGCGAGGCGATTTTGTCGGCCACCGGGGCGAGCGGGGCGAGGCCGGCATCGGTGAAGTCCTTGGCCACGTTGAGCGCGGTGAAACGCCAGGCCTTGCCGTCGGCCGCCACCGGCAGGAGCATGGCGCCGGAGGCATTGACCTGATCAACGGCGGCTTTCAGGGCCGGATCGGCGGCGGGCTGGGCCTGGGCAAGGCCGGCCAGCAGGACCAGGGCGAGGAGGGGAAGGGGCGGACGCATAAGAGGGGGAGGTAGAATTCGTCAGGAGGCGGGTCGACCTTTCAAAAGAGCGTCCACGCTGAGCTTGAGGTCAGCGGGGAACTGGGCTTCGTCGACACTGAGGGTTTCGGAAGCCCCCGACTGGATCCACCAGCGGAACAGGGCGGTTTCCTCGGCGGTCATCTGCTCCTTGCCCTCCGGCGGCATGTGCTCGTCATCGTCCTCAGGCAGCAGGATGCGCTGCAGGGCCAGGCTGTCATCGGGTTTGCCCGGCACCAGGCCGGCGCCGCCGTCGCCGCCCTGAATGAGCAAGGCGTAAGTGTCCATGCGCAGGCCGCCCTTCGACTTGTCCTCATTGTGGCAGTTGTTGCACTTGGCTTCGAAGATGGGCATGAGCAGATCCTGGAAGACGAGGTGGTTTTTGCCGGGCTTGGCGGTGGCTGGAACGGGTGGCGTGGGTGCCGGAGTCGTCGGCGTGGGTGTCGTTGCAGGGCTGGGGTTGGGTGTCGGTGAGGAGGGCGCCGCCGCGGCGGGCGCGGGCTTGGGTTTCTCCGCAAAGCTGAGCAGCCATTTCTCCATGCCAATCATCTGGCTCTTCAGGGGTTCCGGCGCGTGCTGGGTGAGGTACTTGCTGCCGTGGCTCATGTTGCCGCCGAAATGGGCACCCAGGCCCATGAGGCCGAAGGAGAGGTAGAACAGCGCGCGGTAGGCATGCATCAGCTCGCGGTTGTCGCGGCCCATGGCGAGCAGGCGGACGACGGTGGCGAGCAGGACGCCGCTGGTGCCGATGAGGGCGAGGGTTTGATGCAGGCTGAAATTGGCGCCCTCGAAGCCGCCTTCGCGTGAGAGCAGGATGCCGGCGATCACGGCAAGGACGGAGCCGGCGGCCCCGACCAGCAGGGTGAGCAGGGCGGCGGCGCCCAGTTTTTCCTCGCCCGCCCGGGTCAGGCAGCCGAGTTCCATCAGGCAGAGCAGGGCGAGCGCGCCGACCGGCAGGTGCAGGAGGATGGGGTGGAAGCGGCCGATGAAGAGCAGCAGCGTGGAGACTTCCCCGTCGACCGGCTCGTAGCGCGGAGGAAAGGCGAGCAGGGCGGCAACGTAACCGAGGATCAGCGACAGGGCGAGCAGCCAGCTGCCGGTGCGCGACGGGGTGGAGGAGAATTCGGGGGAGGGCATGGCCTGGGGTTACGGGGAGTACGTGCGCTTGCGGGGGCTTTGTTCACGCGTGGCTTGCGCAAAGCTGACCGGATCATGGTGGATTCAGGCTGCCGCGCCAGTGGCCGGCCAGGGCGCTGGCGAGGTCGGCGGCGGCGGCGAGCACGTCCGGGGCGACCAGAACCCAGCCTGGCAGCATGGCCCAGGCGCAGAGCAGGCAGAGAGCCGTGTGGCCATTCAGTCCGTTACGGGCGATGCCGATGGCGAGCAGGGTCATGAGCAAACCGGCGCCGCCGCCGATCGGCCAGACCCAGGGGGAGAGGACGGGCAGGGCGACCGCAGTCATGGCGGCAACCAGCACGGCCGTGGCGGCCCGGTAGCAGGTCAGGCCGGCGCGCCGTCGTGCCTCGGCGAGCGCGCGCAGTTCATCGCGCTCGCGCATGGACAGTCGGTTGCCGGACAGGAAGCCTGGATCGGGGTGCATGCGGAACACCGCGGCGCGCGCGGCTAGAGCAGGGTGTCGTAGGCGCGACCGTCCTTCTTCTGGAAGAAGTTGATGAAGGCGCGGTTGACCGTGGCGTAACCGCCCGGAGTGGGGTAGTCGCCGCTGAAGTACCAGTCGCCATACTCGGGCCCGAGGGCCTCG
This sequence comes from uncultured Prosthecobacter sp., assembly GCA_947523045.1. Taxonomy (GTDB): domain Bacteria; phylum Verrucomicrobiota; class Verrucomicrobiia; order Verrucomicrobiales; family Verrucomicrobiaceae; genus Prosthecobacter. The sequence goes on along the minus strand of CANNUR010000110.1, from coordinate 5,478 downwards.
TGCAGGTTGGGGATGGTCTGGAAGATGACCTTCACTTCGCCCTTCCAGGCGGTTTGCTGCGGCGCGATGAGTTGGGCGACCTTGTCGGAGATCTCCTCGTCGGTGAAGGGCGCATAGATGGCCTTGACCGCGTTGCCCATCTGCTCGCGCGGCTTTTTCAGCTCCTCCTCGCAGGCCTGGCAGACCTCGCGCAGGATCGAGCGGTTGCCGCGCTCGCGATGCAGCTCGACGGCGGCCTGGAAGGCGATGAACTTGCCGAGTTCGGACATGTCAATGCCGTCGCAGTCGGGGTAGCGGATCTGCGGGGCGGTCGAGACGACGATGATGCGGCGCGGGTTCGTGCGCGCCAGGATGCGCAGCAGGGAGGTGCGCAGGGTGGTGCCGCGGACGATGGAATCGTCGATGACGACCAGATTGTCCTGCGGGCTGACGACGCCGTAGGTGATGTCGTAGACGCTCGACACCATCTGGTCGCGCCCGTTTTCCTGGGCGATGAAGGTGCGCATCTTGATGTCCTTGTGGGCGATCTTCTCGGCGCGCGGCCAGTTGCGCAGCACCAGTTCGTCGAGGGCGGCCTCGTCAAAGGAACCCTCCTGGATCATGCGCACCAGGGCATCCTTGACCGCCTGGCGGCGTGACTTGCGCAGGCCGTCGAGGAAGCCGTAGTAGGCGGTTTCGGCGGTGTTGGGGATGAAGCTGAGCACGGTGTGCTCGAAGTCATTGTCGATTGCCTCAATGAGCTGCGGCACCAGGCACTCGCCCAGAAGCTTGCGCTGATGATGGATGACCGAGTCATTGCCGCGCGAAAAGTAGATGCGCTCGAACGAACAGGGCCGCGGCTCGCGCGGCTCGGTGAACGGCGTGAGTGTCAGGCCGCCGTCGGCCTTCATCACCGCCACGTGCCCGGGCGCCAGCTCGCGCACCGCATCCTCGTCGATTTCGAAGACCGACATCAGGGCGACCCGTTCCGAGGCGAAGGCCAGCATTTCGTCGCTCTCATAATAAAAGCAGGGGCGGATGCCGTTCGGATCGCGCATGACGAAGAGATCGCCGTTGCCGATGACGCCGACGATGGTGTAGCCGCCGTCCCAAAGCGCGGCGGACTTCTGAATGATGCCGACCACGTCCAGCCGCTCGCTGATGTGACGGGGGATCTCGGTGCCAGGCACGCCGGCGTCGCGCAGTTCGTGGTACAGGGCGGTGTGTGCCTCGTCGAGCTGAAAGCCGATTTCCTCCAGCACCGTCTGGGTGTCGGTGGAAAACACCGGATGCTGGCCGCGCTGCATCATCACCTGGTTGAGTGAGGCGGTGTTGGTGAGGTTGAAGTTGCCCATCACCATCAGGCTGCGCGTCGGCCAGGTGGTGCGGCGCAGGTAGGGGTGCAGGCTGGCCTTGCCAAAACTGCCCGAGGTGCCGTAGCGCAGGTGGCCGATGTTGATCTCGCCGGCCATCTCAAACTCGCGCTTGATCGCCTCCGGATCCTCCTCAAAGGGCGGCAGCTCGCGGCCGGTCTCGTGGCGCTCCTGCTTGCGCTGTTCGTCGATGCGCCGCGCAATGCGCTTGTACTCCTTGCGCAGGTCGGCGAAGACCTCGCCCATCTGCTCGACCGAGGTATCGGAACGCTCGCGGAAAAGGTAGGGCGCTCCCGGCGGCATGTTCAGTTTGCAGCAACCCATGCCAATGCCGTCCTGACCGCGGTTGCGCTGCTTGGTCATCAGCGCCGCCAGCATGTTGAAGCCGTACAGCGAAGTGCCCTTGGTCTCCTGGTAGTAGGCCAGGTCTTTCTTCAGACGGACAACGGCAATGCCGCATTCGTGTCGGATGGGGTCGCTCATGCAGGGCGGGCATCCTTCGCTGCGATTGCCGGGAGCGCAAGACGCGAGGCGGATTTTTCCGGAGAACCGTCCGCCAGGCAGTTGCGCCGCATCCGTTGATCGACCGTCGTTGAAATGTTTTGGAAAAGTGAAGCTTCGGCCGGTGGTGCCGGAGCAAGTTTGCAAATTTTCCGCGGTCGGTCCTCTGCGGTGCGCGTTTGGAGGCTGGGGTTGGCTGTTTGGCGGCTCCAGTGTCAAGGGTTTAACGCGTTGAAATAGAGTCTATTGAGAATGATTTTGAAATTTCACGCCTTGACAGGGGGCTGTGGGTGGACACCCTGCGCGCCCCTCGGATGGCGGTTCGCCGCTGTTCCGGGTGTGACCAACCACCCCCACGTTTTGAGTCGACTCCTCCTCTGCCTTGCCCTGTTGCCCTCCCTTGCCGCGGCACAAAACAAAACCCCGGCCCTGGACCCACAGGTGCGGCAGAGTCTCGTGCTGGAGGGCGTGCGCACCACGGCCTACACCCACACGGAGAAGGATCACCTCAAGTACGGCGCCCGCACCGCCGCCGGCACGGCCCTGAAATTCGGCGCGGTGCGCAGCGCGGCTGCCGACTGGTCGATCTACCCGGTCGGCACGGTCTTCCAGATCGAGGGCAACCCGGCGCTGTACGTTGTTGACGATTACGGCTCGGCCCTGGTCGGCACGCGCACGATCGATTTGTACAAGCCCTCGCTGTCCTACGTCAGCCGCTGGGGCGTGCGCCGGGTCAACATCACCATCCTCAAGTGGGGCAGCTACGCGAAGAGCCTGGCCATCCTCAAGCCGCGCGAAAACAAGGCGCCACACGTGCGCAAGATGGTTGCCCGCCTCGAGGCGCGCTCGGCCTGATCCGGCTCACTGGCCGATCCGGAACAGCTTGTCCTGGGTGCGGATGAACAGGGCGCCGTCGGCCACGGCGATGCTGCTGCGCACGCTGCTGGCGTCGCCGTTCGGCTTGCTGCCATCGCCCATGGCGTTGACGGAGAGCAGTTCAAACTGGCTGCCACCGGCGCGGGCGACGTAGACCTCGCCCCAGAAGTTGGTCATGTACACCTTGCCATCGGCCACCGTCGGGCTGCCCTCGAACTTCGCCTTGCTGCCGAGGTCGCCCTGCCAGATGAGCTTGCCGGTCTTCGCCTCGACGCAGCTCAGGCTGCGACGGTCGCTGTCGAGCACGTAAAACTTGCCGTCGTGGTAGGCCGGAGTGGAGACGTCGCTGCTGGCATCCTTGGGATCGGAGACCCAGGCGACCTCGGCCGTGCCGCTGGCGCCGAGCTTGACGGCATAGACCGGATTTTTCTTCGGCGCGCAGGCCAGGGCGATGCCGTCGCCGGCGACCACGCTCGGCACCAGGCGCCAGTGACCGATCTTTTCGGTGTTCCAGGTGCCCCAGCGCCAGAGTTCCTTGCCGGTGGCGGCGTCATGGCCAGTGATGCAGTCGCCGCCGACGATGAGCAGTTGGCGCTGGCCGTTGACGTCGTGGGTGACGGGCGAGGAGAACCCCTCCAGGCTTTCGGCGACCGCGTCGGCGGGACGCACGACCTTCCACAGGTCCTTGCCGGTGGCGGGATCGAGGGCAAGCACGTAGGAGGCCATGTCCTTGCCCGGGGTGCCCTTCTGCACGCCCTGGAAGTCGAAGACCTCGTCGCGCTGCAGCACCTGGATGTACAGCTTGCCGCCGTCGAGCAGCGGGCTGCTGCCGTAGGTCCACTGGGTGGCGAAGGCACCGTGCGTCTTTTTCAGGTCGCGCTGCCACTGCAGGCTGCCATCGAGGCCGTAGGCGGCGACCACGGCGTCGGCGAAGAGGAAGACGACGCGCTCGCCGTCGGTGGTCGGCGAGGGGGAGGCGAGGTTGCTCTTGTTGTCCCACTGCGGCCCGCCCTCGGAGACGGTGCGGCGCCAGAGTTCCTTGCCGGTCTTGGCGTCGTAGCAGAGACCGACCAGCTTCTGTTCCTCGGCGATCGGGGCGGTGAGGAACACCTTGTCGCCCCAGACCACCGGCACCGAGGCCGACACGCCCGGCAGGTCGGCCGCCCAGGCCACGCCCTCGGTGCGACTGAACTTCACCGGCAGGCCGGTTTCCGGGCTGGTGCCATTCTGGGCCGGGCCACGCCAGTTGGGCCAGTTTTCCGCGTGGACGGGCGTGAGGGCGGCAAGGGCGAGCAGGAGGAGGGGGCGGGAAAGGTTCATGTGTGGCAAAGGGAAGGGAAACGCCCTGGATTGTCGAGAGATTTCAGGCTGACAGGCTGAATCACCGGGCGGCGGGTTTGTCGCAAGACCGGGAGGGCGGAGACGTTTCTGGCGCTCCAACCCAGGCTTGTGCGAAGGAATTCTCTGCACTAGATGGCGTCGACGATGAGCAAGGCTGTGCAGTCACCCCCCAGTGAATACTTTTTCGAGCGGTTCCCTTGGAACAACCGCTGGATTTTGCTGGGGATGGGGGTGGTGGTGTCGGGTTTTGATTATCTGGCGACCCAGACTCTGATGTTTCCCGTCCTGTTCCTGATCCCCGTCTTGCTGATGGCCTGGAACTTCGGGCTGCGCACCGCCCTTTGCCTCGGTGCGGCGCTCGTTGTCATCCGCGTCTCCGCTCAGATGGCCTGGGGCATTCCCTATCCGGCGCATTATGCGATTCTCAACGGTCTGACACGCATCGGCATCCTTTTCCTGCTCACCTGGCTGGTCGCCAAGCTGTCGCAGCAGACCCAGATCCTGCGTGCACGGGTGCGCACGCTCGAGGGCATTCTGCCGACCTGCTCGTTCTGCAAGAACATCCGCGACGAGGACGGTCACTGGCACCAGATGGAGGCCTACGTGGCACGGCGCACCGAGGCGTGCTTCACCCACGGCGTTTGTCCGGAGTGCACGAACCATCATTACGGCGACTTCATGCCGCCGCCCGCCGCGCCACCCCCGGGGCCGCCGCCCTGAGCGACGGCAGGCTGGCTTGGGTGTGTTGCCTGCGCTTGTCGGTGGATTAGATTGGCGGCATGAGCGCAGCCTATCGACTCATCACCCCCGACGACCTGCATTGGCGGCCCTCGAACCTGATGCGCATCCCGAATGCGGATTACCTTGAGCGCACGGGCAGCGAACACCTCGGCGCGCGGCTGTGGCGACTGCCCTCCGGCAGTGCCAACACCCTGCACAAGCACCTGCGCAGCGAGGAGTTTTACTTGGTACTGGAAGGCACCGGCCGACTGCGGGTCGGCGAGCAGACCTTGACCGTGCCGCAATACGGGGGCGTCTGGGTACCACCGGAGTCGCTACGTCAGGTGTTCAATGACACGCCTGAGGATGTGCTCTGGCTGGTCGTCGGCGGTCCGGAGGAGAAGGAGTTTCTGCAGGGCTCAAGGTCGCCGATCGATCTGTCCGGCATCTATCCGACCGATCCGACGCTGCTGCCGCCGGAACTGGCAGGCGTCACCTGGCCGCCGCAGGACTGAGCCAGGCTGCGCGCAGCTTTGCCTTGGATCGGGGAGCTGGTGCCTGAGATGGCGACGTTGCTGAGGCTTGAAACTCGCCCCTGCTGGGCGCCGTCGATCTGTGACCTTGAACGGCTCAAAAGCACGGGAGTTCATCAGCAATACAAATGTCTTGACATGAGACATATGTATCA
>CANNUR010000109.1 GCA_947523045.1 uncultured Prosthecobacter sp. | reverse complement strand
GCTCAACTACGAGCGCACCCGCCTGACCGCCATCCGCGCCTACGAGGACCAGCTCGACGACCTCAAGGTTGCCCTAGGCCTGCCGGTCAACGAGCGTATCGTGCTCGACAGCGGTGAGCTCGAAAAGCTCGAGATCATGGATGCCGAGGGCGATCTCGACCTGGCCATGGACACCGCCCTGGTCACCCGCCTCGACCTGTTCAATGAGCGCGATCGACTGCAGGACGCTGCGCGCAAGGTCAAGATTGCCCACCAGCAGACCCTGCCCGGGGTCAATGCCCTGGTCAGTTACCAGGTCGATTCGCCGCCGAACACCGACGGGTTGCAGCTCGATACCAGCCTGCGCCGTGTCAGCGCCGGCCTGGACGTCGATCTCAACCTCAACACCAAGCCCGAGCGCAACGTCCTGCGCGCCAGTCAGATCGCCGAGCAGCGCGCCGAACGCGAGCTGGAACTGGCTGAGGAGCAGTTGCGCAGCGCCATCCGTGGCGACTGGCGCAACCTCGAGGTGGCGCGCAAGCAGTTCAAGCTCGCCCAGGACGGTCTCGCCCTTGCCCAGAAGCGACTCGAGATCGAGGAGGCGCTTATGGCTGAGGGGCAGGGCACCGCGCGTGACATCGTGGAGTCCCAGGACCGCCTCATCACCGCGCGTGACCTTGTCATTTCCACCCGCATCGATCACGTGCTCGCCCGCCTCCAGCTCTGGAGTGACATGGGAATCCTCTTCTTGGAGAAAGACGGGCGCTGGCGGGACGTATTGAACAAAGAAAAACCCAAGGGACAGGCAAAGGAATGAGAATGACTCGCAAAACGTGGATGATGTCGGGCGTGACTGTGGTGGCCGTTGCGGCGGCCGGCTACTGGCTCACGCGCGGCCCGACCGCGACCGAGGATGTGCCGACCTTCGCCGTGCAGAAAGGCCCGCTGCAGATCAACGTCCTTCAGGGCGGTGAGATCCGTGCCTTGCGCAACTTTGAGCACAAGTCCGAGATCGAGACGCCGACCAAGATCATCAGCGTCATCCCCGAGGGTTACTATGTGACCGAGGAGGACGTCAAGGAGGGCAAGGTGCTCATCGAGCTCGACAACACCGACCTGAAGTCGCGCATCCAGGATCACGAAATCCAGTTCCAGACCACGGTCTCCTCCTACATCGACGCCGATGAAGGCCGCGAGATTCAGCGCAGCGAGAACCAGAGTCTCGTGCGCGACGTCAAGCAGACCTCGGTCTTCGCCCTCATGGACTTTGAGAAGTATCTCGGGCGTGAGCTCGCCTCCGATGTGCTCACCGCCGCCGGTCTGCCCAAGGACGTTCAGGACTTTGACAAGTTTGCTGACCAGCTCGAAAGCCAGGCCAATGCCCAGCTTGAAGCCGGGGCCGCGCTGCGCGCCAGTGGTGAGTCCGTCAGCGCCGACAAGGCTTCGGAAAGCAAGCCGGAGATGGTGGTTGCCGCCGAGGAACCCGCCGCCGCCGACCGCATCGACTTCACTCCCTTCCTCGAGAAGAAGGGCAGCGGCGACGGCGAAGCGCAGCAGAAGCTGCGCCAGCTGGAAGACGAGCTGCTCCTGCGCAAGTCGGAACTGGCGGTCGCCAAGCAGAAGGTCGAGGCCTCCGAACGCCTTGCCGCCCGCGAATTCATCCCGCGCACCCAGCTGGAGAACGACCAGGTCAACTTTGAGAAGGTCTCGCTCTCAGTGAAGACTGCCGAGACCCAGCTTGGCCTGTTCAAGACCTACGAGTTCTCGAAGATGTGCGCCCAGCTGCTCTCCAACTACCGGGAGAGCCTGACCAAGCTGCAGCGCACCGTGCGTGCCAACCGCTCGAAGATGGCCCAGGCGGAAACCCGCTTCCAGACGGCCAAGCGCCGCTATGAAATGGAGCTGTCCAAGAAGGACGACCTCGACCGCCAGCTCAAGGCCTGCCTGATGCGCGCCACCCAGCCGGGCCTGGTCGCCTACGGCAACCTCAACGCCAGCAGTTCCACACGCTACAGCGAACCGATCGAAGAGGGCGCCACCGTGCGCTTCCGCCAGACCCTGCTCACCATCCCCGACATGTCGCAGATGGGCGTGCACGTGAACATCCACGAGTCCCAGGTCAAGAAGGTGCGCATCGGTCAGCCCGCCCTCATCCGTGTCGATGCCGAACCTGGCAAGGTGCTGGAGGGTCGCGTCGCCGAACTCGCCATGCTGCCGGATTCGAGCAGCAGCCGCTACACCCCCAACCTCAAGGTTTACCCAGCCACGGTTCACATCATCGGCACCCACCCGTGGATGAAGCCGGGCATGAACGCCAAGGTCGAGATCATCGTCGACCAGCTCGCCGACGTCGTCTACGTGCCGGTGCAGTCGATCGAGGTCCAGGACGACAAGCACTTCTGCTACGTCAACGACGGTTCCGGCCTCGCCCGTCGCAGCGTCGTCACCGGTCTCTTCAATGACGAGTTCATCGAGGTCCGCGAAGGCCTGCAGTCCGGCGAACTCGTCGCCCTCGCCCTGCCCAAGAGCCTGACCCCGGAAGTCAAATCCTCGGCCGGCGGCAGCGTGCCCACCGAAACCGGCGAGGACAAGCCGGCACCCAAGGCCAAGAGCAAGGACAAGAACGTCGCCGCCGTGCGCAGCTGATCGCATCGCCATGCCTGTGCCCGCCTCCGAGCCGATCATCCGGCTGGTCGACATCCGCAAGTCGTACCAGATGGGCGACGTGCTCAGCCAAGTGCTTCAGGGGGTCTCCTTCGACATTCATCCCGGCGAGTACGTCTGCATCATGGGTCCCTCCGGCTGCGGCAAGTCGACCCTGCTGAACGTGCTCGGCTGCCTGGATCAGCCGACCAGCGGCGACTACTTTCTCGGCGGCGAAAACGTCGCCTACCTCAACGACGACGACCTCTCGGCGGCGCGCAACCGCAACCTCGGGTTCATCTTCCAGAGCTACAACCTCATCCAGCAGCTCACCGTGCTCGAGAACATCGCCGTGCCGATGTACTACGGCGGCGCCGACGATGCGCGCATGATGGAGGTGGCCGAAAAACTCGCCGACCGCGTCGGCTTGTCGCACCGCATGTACCACAAGCCGAACGAACTCTCCGGCGGCCAGCAGCAGCGCGTCGCCATCGCCCGCGCCCTCTCCAACAACCCGCTCATGATCCTCGCCGACGAGGCCACCGGCAACCTCGACTCGAAGTCGGGCCAGGAGATCCTCGCCCTCTTCGACGAGCTCAATGCCGAGGGCAAGACCCTCGTCTTCGTCACCCATGACGAACGCATGGTGGAGCGCTGCACCCGCATCATCCGCCTGCGCGACGGCGTCGTCGAAAGCGACGAACCGGGCGGCAAGGTCTTGCGTCGGCAGTCGGCCGGGCTGGCGGCGGCCTGATTTTCAAACCGCCTGCAGCACCAGGCGCACCGCATCCAGACGCAGGCGGGCATCGCTCAGGGCCTGCTCCAACGTGGCCTGCTGGGTGCGCAGGGCGACGATTTCCTCGGGGCGCACATGATCGTTCAAGCGCGCGAGGTCCTCGAGACGGGCGATTTCGTCGCCGAGCTGCGCGCGTGCCGCCGTCACCGCCTGGCCGGCCAGCTCCGTCAGCTCTGCTTCGGCCAGTTGGCGCGCCCGGCTGAGCATGGCGGGGAAGAGCTTGTGCTTGATGCCGGCATTCTCCAGCAGGCGCGAGGGACTGCCCTTTTCGATGCGTGCATGGCGGTAGGCAGCGTCCTCGCGACGGTCCTTCTTGGTGTGATCGACCACCACCCGCACGGGCACGGCCGGCAGAAAGCGGTCGGCATGCAGGGCCGCCGGCGCGACGCATTCGACGACGAAGTGCGCCTCCAGCAGCAGGCCCTCGGCACCGGCACCGCGCCAGAGGCCGAAGCTGCTGTTGCCGGCCTCGCTGCCGAGCAGCAGGTCGAGCGCCGCGCGCACCATCGGATGGTCCGGGGTCAGGAAACCGACGTTTTCGCGCGCCAGCGCCCGCGTCCGGGCGAAGGTGACGGTCAGGCCGTCGTCGGGCAGGGCCGGAAAGGCGTCGGTGGTCAGGTTGCCGGGCAGCAGGAAGTAGGAACGGTTCCCGAGTTCCTCGACGTGCATGCCGAAGTGGTCGACGAGACGGATGAAGAACTCCTCGAAGTCGGTGTCGGCATCCTGGGCGCGCACGGCCTCGATGACCGCCTCGGCCACCTCCGGCCGGTGCGAGTTGAGTTCCAGCAGGCGGTCGTGGCCGCGCTCGAGTTTCTGCACGACGCGCCCGCGCAGCTCGCGCGAGTCGCGCAGGAAGTCGGTCAGATCGCCGGAGTCAGGCTGCGCCAGCAGGGCCTGCAGCCGCGGCCGCAGGGCCTGGGCGATCTCGGTGGCGCCGTGCAGGTTGGCTTCGAAGGCGCCGAGGCCCTCGTGGTACCAGCGCGCCAGCACCGCCTCGGCGCTGTTTTCCAGGTAAGGTACGTGGATCTGGATGGTCGAAGTCTGACCGATGCGGTCGAGGCGGCCGATGCGCTGCTCGAGCAGTTCGGGATCCTGCGGCAGGTCGAAGAGCACCAGGTGGTGGGCAAACTGGAAGTTGCGGCCCTCGCTGCCGATCTCGGAGCTGATCAGCACGCGCGCGCCCTCGGCCTCGGCAAACCACGCCGCCTGGCGGTCGCGCTGCAGCAGGGTCAGTCCCTCGTGGAAGAGCGCGGCGCTCTGCGCGGTCTCGTGCAGCAGCCGCTCCTGGATGGCTTCGGCGCGGGCGCGACTCGAGCAGAGGAGCAGCACCTTGGCCTCGCCCAGTTCACGCAGCAGGCCGGCCAGCCACTTGACCTTGGTTTCGATCTCCTCGCCGTCCGGCGCCAGCGGCGCGAGGCAGGCGCGGCGCTCGGGAAAGCCGCCGAGCGCGGCGCGGGTGTTGCGGAACATCACCCGGCCAGTACCGAATTCATCGAGCAGGGCCGCGGCCAGCCGGTCGCGCGCGCCCTCGGCACCGGCCTTCACCTCGGCCAGCCGCTCGCGCAGGTGCGGCGATTTGCGCATGAACAGTGTTTCATCGGCGGCGCTCGGCTTTTTGCCGGCGAGCAGCCGGTCGAGCGCGCGTGCCAGTTCCTCGTAGTGCTCGGCTTCGGCAAGGAAGGCAGCGAGGTCGGAGTAGCGGTTCGGATCGAGCAGGCGCAGGCGCGCGAAGTGACCCTCGGGACCGAGCTGCTGCGGGGTGGCGGTGAGCAGCAGCAGGCCGGGCACGCGCGCGGCGAGGTCTTCCACCAGGGCGTAGGCCGGGCTGACCGCCTGCGGACTCCATTCCAGGTGGTGGGCCTCGTCGACGATGAGCAGGTCCCAGCCCGCCTCGGCGGCCTGGCGGGCGCGTTCGGGCGAGCCGGCGAGGAAGCCGGTGCCACAGATCACCAGCTGGCTGTCGAGGAAGGGATTGCCGTTCTCCTCGTTGGTTTCGATCGAATCGCAGCGCGCCTCGTCGAAGAGGGCGAAGAGCAGGTGGAACCGGCGGAAGAGTTCGACGAACCACTGGTTGATCAGCGGCTCGGGCACCAGGATCAGCACGCGCTCGGCGCGGCCGGTCAGGTGCAGCCGGTGCAGGATCAGGCAGGCCTCGATCGTCTTGCCCAGGCCCACCTCATCGGCCAGCAGCACGCGCGGCAGCAGCCGGCCGGCGACCTCGGCGGCGATGAACATCTGGGGCGAGAGCAGGTCGACCCGGCCGCCGCAGAAACCGCGCACCGGCGACTGCCGGAAGCCGGCGCGCCGCTGCAGGGCCTCGACGCGCAGGTCGAAGGCGCGCGCCTCATCGATCTGGCCCGCCAGCAGGCGGTCCTCGGGCTTGCTGAAGCTGATCGTGTCGGACAGCTCCGCCTCGCTGGCCGTGCGGCCCTTGCCGAGGTAGTGCAGCAGGCCGCGGCGGTCCTCGACGGCGGTGATTTCCAGGCTGCTGCCGTCGTGCAGCTTGACGCTGTCGCCCGGCTGGTAGCGCACGCGCCGCAGCGGTGCCGACTTCATGGCGAATTGCCGGTGCTCGTTGGCGGCGGGGAAAAAGATTTCGACGCGGCCGAATTCGGCCTTCATGACCACGCCGAGGCCGAGCTCAGGCTCACTGTCGCTGACCCAGCGCTGTCCGGGGAGGGGGGCTTCCATTGCAAAAAGGGGGCGTACAGCATAGGGCCGTGCGCCGGCTCTGCAAGCGGCATTGGGAAGCGGGAGGAGGGATCAGGGATGAGGGAAAAGGAACAAGGAACAAGGAACAAGGAACAAGGAACAAAGCCTGGATGCCTGACGGCCGGGACGGTCTCAGCCTGCCGGGACGCTTCACGCCCGGAAAAACACCTTTTCCGCCGTCTTGCGCAGCATCCAGTCGCGGTCGTCGGCGCTGAGGAAATCCAGGCGGTCGCGGACGAGGGCGATGCTGTCGCGGTAGCTGTGGCCGGGTCCGACCTGGAAGGGGCAGTCGCTGGCCCACATGAGGCGCTCGGCGCCGAAGTGGTCGCGGCAGGTGCGGATCATCGGCCCGAGGTCGGCGTAGGGCGGTTGCTTCTTGCCGAGCGCGTAGAAGGCCGAGGTCTTGACGTGCACCTGCGAGTGCTTCGACAGGTGCAGCAGGCGGTCGAGCGGTCCGCGTTCAACGGGCCCCGCCATGCCGAGGCGGGCGAAGTGGTCGATCACCACCGGTGTGCGCGGGAAGCGGTCGCACATCCGGTTCACGGCGGCCAGGGCCTCGGGATTGATGAGCAGGCAGACGTTGAGATTTTCATCGGCCGCCACCTTCCAGAGTTCGGCCATGCCGGCCGAGCCGAGCCAGGCATCGACATTGGTGCCGCTGGTGTAAATGCGGAAACCGCGCACGCCCTGGCGGGCGAGGTCGCGCATGCGGGCACGCAGGCCGGCGGCGTGTTCATCGACGATGGCCACGCCGGAAAACACCCCGGGATGGGCGGCGATGCTGTCGAGCATGTAGCGGTTGTCGAAGCGGTAGTAGCTCATCTGGATGAGCACGATGCGCGACACCCCCTCGGGGCGGCAGTGGGCGAACAATTCCGCCGGGGTGAAACTCGCCGGCTGCATGTCGGATTTCTGAAAGCCCTCGGCCAGCGGGTAGCGGACCGTGTCGGGCGTCCAGACATGGACATGGGCATCGATCGCGCCGGCGCGCGTCAGGGTGCGGCACTGGCTGAGACCGCCGACGGCGGTGGCGGCGGATAGATGGAGGAAGCGGCGGCGCGTGGTCATGGCAGGCAGGGGTTACGGCGGCGCCGTGGTCAATCTTTGCGGGAAGCAGGCGGGAATCCCCCATGCCCAAGAAGGAATGTCCAAGTCAGAAGCAGGGGTGCAGGTGCCTGGGGCGTTCTGACTGCTTGGACGGGGTGGAGGATTTGAACCGCTGATGGGACGCTGATGCGGAAGGCGGTGGCCGGTAGCGCAAGTCGTCAGGACCGTCAGAGCGCCGACGGGTTGCCGCCTTGGCTTTTGGACATGGCTTGTGGGGCATGGGATCTTCGGGGTTGCTTCAGGCCGCGGCTTTTCGAGGCACCCCAGCGGTTGCAAACCGTCATCACTTTTGGAATGGCGGTTCGCCGCGGCGACCCCTAGACTGCAGCTCTATGGCAACCTCGATGATTGTTCTGCTGTCGTTGGCCGGCATCGCCGTCCTGCTCGTGCTCTGGGTGATCGGCCAGTACAACGGCCTCGTGCGCGGGCGCAACGCCTTCCGCAATGCCTTTGCGCAAATCGATGTCCAGCTCAAGCGTCGCTACGACCTGATCCCGAACCTGGTCGAGACCGCCAAGGCCTACCTCAAGCACGAGCGCGAGACGCTGGAGGCGGTCATTGCCGCGCGCAATCAGGCTGCCGGCGCCTGTGCGGCCGCCGCGGCCAATCCCGGCTCCCCCGCCGCCATGGCGGCGCTGGCCCAGGCGGAGAGCGGTCTCGGCGGCGTGCTCGGTCGCCTGTTCGCCGTTTCCGAAGCCTATCCGGAGCTGAAGGCGAACCAGACGATGATGCAGCTCACCGAGGAACTGACCAGCACCGAGAACAAGGTCGCGTTCGCCCGGCAGGCATTCAACGATGCGGTGCTGGCCTACAACAACCGGCGCGAGGTGTTTCCGTCCAGCATGATCGCCGGGATGTTCCATTTCCAGCCGGCCGCGCTGCTGGAAATTCCGGCCGAAACGCGCGAGGTGGTACGTGCCGCGCCGAAGGTGCAGTTCTGACCACCACCGCGTGCCGGCAGTGGGCCTCCATGCCGTGATGCTGCAGGACCCGATCTGACCACGGGGGGATGCAGGAGTGAATTTCTTCGAGCACCAGGCCGCTGCACGGCGCCAGTCGGCGCGGTTGCTGCTGCTGTTCGGGCTGGCGGTGGTGTGCATCGTGCTGGCGGTGAACCTGGGCGTGCTGCTGTTCAGCGCAGTGACGATGACCGGTGCCTCACTCGAACAGATCGGCAATGGCCGGGTGTCGTTCTTCGGGCTGAACCATGACCGCGTGGTGCTGTTGCTGTTGAGCTCGGTGGTGACCGTGGGCCTGATTGCCGGTGGTTCGCTGTACCGCATCGCCAGCCTGCGGGACGGCGGGGAGGCCGTGGCGTTGAAGCTGGGCGGGACGCCGGTGCCCGAACACACCACCGACTTCAACCTGCGCCGTCTGCGCAACGTGGTGGAGGAAATGGCGATCGCGTCCGGGGTGCCGGTGCCGCGCATTTTCGTGCTGGAGCACGAGGCGGCGATCAATGCGTTCGCTGCCGGTTACACGCCGGCCGATGCGGCGGTGGCGGTGACGCGGGGAGCGCTGGATCGCCTGAACCGCGACGAATTGCAGGGCGTGATCGCGCACGAATTCAGCCACATCTTGAATGGCGACATGCGCCTGAACATCCGCCTGATGGGCGTGCTGTTCGGGATCCTGATGCTGTCGGTGGTCGGCAAGCAGCTGCTGCAAAGCAGTGGCGGCACGTTCCGGTATCGGCGGGAGC